>JBKJNN010000200.1:0-11328 GCA_046593625.1 Gemmatimonadaceae bacterium
CTTCAGTTCTTTTTCTCCTGGCCGGGAAACACTCATTACTCTGGGGCAAAAAGTGGACGCCCGTGGGTCGCTTCCCACTTGACCTGGGCTTCAGCCAGCCGCCCGTAAACGGGTTCCCAGCTCTCGACGTTTGACGGCCCTCCGGCAATGACCGCCTCCAGAATTCGCGAGACCCCGCGCGCATGCGGATTCAGTGGTTCCGCCGCCAGTGGTCCAATCAGGCGAGCGTCAACCTGGCGCGCCTCTGCATTGAGTTCGGATGCGCGGAACAATCTCGTCTGTCCGGTCTCGACGACGTTTCCGCCCTTCACTTCGAAGAGCGCCGCAAACACTTCTTCCCGCATCGCAGGCAGCGCCGCGAGCCAGCGACCGTCTGCACATTCCGACCCCGCGACAATCAATGTCAACGAAGAGACGGTGAACAGTGGCCTGTCCAGTCCGACTGCGAGGCCCTTTGCAATCGAGCCTGCAATTCGCAAACTCGTAAAACTTCCAGGACCAGACCCGCAGACGATTCTGTCAATTTGTGCCAGTTCTACTTTCGCATTGCGAAGGCAATCCTCGACCATCGGCATGAAGCGCTCGTCTCTCTCGCCGCGCCCTGGAACGGTATGTTCACCGAGGTCCAGTTCTGCAACAACGTTCGCTTCATGAATTACCGCGACGCTGCCGGCATACGTAGACCCGTCGAGCGCGAGAGTAGTGCCGAATGTCATCCGGCGAGAAGCAGACGGTGGCTGTCGTCACCATTCACATACTCCAGGTCGATATGGAGATGATCGGCTGGCATTCTGTCGCCTGCACGCTCCGGCCATTCTACAATGACAACTGCGCGTTCCGCGAGCATGTCGTCCCAGCCGATATTTGTCAGCTGCGTCTCATTGTCGAGGCGGTAAAGATCGACATGATACACGGGAGACTTTGGCGCCTCATACCGGTGCACGAGAGCGTAGGTTGGACTGGTGACGGGTTCAGTGACGCCATATCCCGCGCAGATAGCCTGAGCCAGTGTCGTTTTGCCGGCGCCGAGTTCACCGGTGAGTGAAATCAGCAGCGGTGGTGTGATTTCGCGAGCCAGGTTTTCGCCCCAGGCCTTGAGTTCGTTCTCCGTGAGAGAAAGGCCCCCGGTCGCAGCACGCGCTGGAACAACATGACGATGAATCTCCATCACCGGTCAGACCTGATCGCAGCAAGCGACCCGCGCATTCGAGATTTGTTGCCGTCCGCCTTCGCTTTGATTTCGAAGAGCTGATCGCGCAGGCGCGCCGCCGTCTCGAAGTCGAGATTGGTCGCCGCTTCCTTCATTTCCTTTTCAAGCTGCGCGATGAGCTTCGCGGGATCCTTGCCGTTGTAGGAAGCCGTCGACTCAGCGACTCTTCGCGCCTGCTCTTCATGCCGCGCGTCGCTCCCTTCGCGCGCATCTGCCACGCGGGTGATGAACCGAACCTGGTCCGTGCTCTTCACTACAGAGTACGGAATGATTCCGTGCTCGATATTGTGCGCGCGTTGAGTCTCTCGCCGCCTCTTGGTCTCGCCCATGGCACGTTCCATCGAACCGGTGATCCTGTCCGCATAGAAAATGGCGCGTCCGTTCAGGTGGCGGGCAGCGCGGCCGACAGTCTGGATGAGAGACCTGTCGCTGCGGAGGAAACCCTCCTGATCTGCATCGAGAATTGCAACAAGAGACACTTCCGGAAGATCGAGTCCTTCGCGGAGCAGGTTTATTCCAATCAGCACGTCGAACTCGCCAAGCCTCAATCCGCGCACGATCTCCATACGTTCGATGGCGTCGATGTCTGAGTGCATGTATCTCACGCGCACACCCATCTGCTGGAGATAATCTGTCAGATCCTCCGCCATCCTCTTCGTGAGAGTCGTGACGAGCACCCGCTCCCCTTTCTTTTCGCGCAGCCGGATCTCGCCGAGCAGATCGTCGACCTGTCCACGCACGGGACGAATTTCAATCTCCGGATCAACAAGACCCGTGGGACGAATTATCTGCTCGACGACAACCCCCTCCGACAAACGCAGCTCGATCTCTCCAGGAGTGGCTGAAACGTTGATCGCACGGGGCGTGAGCGACAAAAACTCATCGAACATCAGCGGCCTGTTATCCAGCGCGCTCGGCAGCCTGAATCCGTAATCGACGAGGGTCAGCTTGCGCGCGCGATCGCCGTTGAACATCCCGCCGATTTGTGGAAGTGTCACGTGCGCTTCATCAACTACGACAAGAAAATCCTCCGGGAAATAATCAAAGAGACAGGCAGGACGTTCACCTGGTTCACGATTGGCAAGGTGCCGCGAATAGTTCTCGATCCCGGCGCAGGTTCCGATCTCAAGCATCATCTCTATGTCGAAATTCGTGCGCGACTCGAGACGCTGCGCCTCGAGAAGCTTGTTCGTCGCACGCAATTCGCCGAGCCGCTCGCTCAGCTCGGCGCGAATGAGCTCAACTGCGCGCTGGATGGTCGGGCGTGACGTTACGAAATGCTTGGCCGGATAGATTGCCGCCTTTTCCAGGTCCGCGATGACCTCGCCCGTGAGCGGATTGATCTTGGAGATTCGCTCGATCTCGTCGCCCCACATTTCGACGCGCACTCCCTGCTCTTCATATGCCGGAAGAATTTCGACAGTGTCCCCGCGCACGCGGAATGTCGCGCGGTCGAACATCACGTCGTTGCGCGAATACTGGATCTTCACGAGAGAACGCAGGATCTCGTCGCGGGGAATGCGCTGGCCCTTCGTGAGCGTGACCATCTGCTCACGATAGCTGCGCGGGTCGCCGAGTCCGTAGATCGCCGACACAGTAGCGACGATGATGACGTCCTTCCGCTCCATCAGGCTCGACGTCGCTCGCAGTCTCAGCCGGTCGATATCCTCGTTGATCGACGCGTCCTTCTCGATGTACGTGTCCGTCGTTGGGACATACGCTTCCGGCTGGTAGTAGTCGTAGTACGAGATGAAGTACTCGACTGCATTGTTGGGGAAGAAGCTCTTGATCTCGCCGTAGAGCTGGGCGGCAAGCGTCTTGTTGTGCGAGAGGACGAGAGTCGGGCGCCCGAAATTCCTGATGACGTTCGCGATCGTCATCGTCTTGCCCGAGCCGGTCACGCCGAGCAGGGTCTGGAACCTGTCGCCCCGCTCGAGGCCGTGGGTCAGCTCTGCGATCGCCTTGGGCTGGTCACCGGCAGGCTGGAAGGGCGCCTGGAGATTGAAGTCAGCTCTTTGCACATGTTAAATCTAAATATTAGAGGCACAGAGGAGGCAGAGGCGCAGAGACAGCTATCAGCACACAGCCGCGAGCTCGGCCGTCAGTTATCGCTCGCGAGGCGCTCCTTGCGCGTAACCTCTGTCACTCCCTTAACCCGGCGGGCCGCTTTCAGCACTTTCTGGAGATGGGCCAGGTTTTCCACTTCGACGGCCAGCGCGCCGGTCACGTGGCCATCAGCCGACGCGAGCTCGAATGACCTGATGTCAGTGTCGGTACCTGACACGGCAGCGGCAAGATCAGCATACAGCCCCCTGCGGTCAGCGGCGTCGAGCACCAGGCGCACCATGAACCTCTCTCCCTGAAGTTCCTTCCAGTCGATATCCAGGCGCCGCTCCGGTTCCATTTCCAGCATAAGCAGGTTCGGGCAGTCGGCGCGGTGGATACTCACGCCGCGCCCACGGGTCACGTAACCCACGACAGGGTCACCCGGCACCGGCTGGCAGCACTGCGCGTAGCGCACCATCAGGCCGTCCACTCCCTGAATCCGCACTCCCTTGGGAGTGCCGCGCATCTTGTCCACTATCCAGTCCAGCGGGCCCGGCTTCACCACCGTTACCGGCGCTTCATCCTCAGGATACAGGTGCTTCATCACCTGCATCACGCCGATGTCACCCTGGCCTATCGAAGCAATCAGGTGGTTCGCGTCGTTCAGCTTCATTGCCTCCGCAGCCGCCTTGAGCTGTGCATCATCCGGCTTCGTCAGGCGACGTCGCTTCACCTCACGAAGGAGTATTTCACGGCCGAGCTTGGCCGAGGTGGTGGATTGCTCGATGCGGAGGCGCTGGCGGATCTTGTGGCGGGCACGCCCCGTCCGAACATGCTGAAGCCAGTCGCGACTCGGCTTTGCCGTCGGAGATGTCACGATCTCCACCGTGTCGGAATTCTTCAGCTCCTTTGCCAGCGTGGCCTGACGACCATTGATTCGCGAACCAACCGCGTGCAGTCCGACTTCAGTGTGAACAGCAAAAGCGAAATCGATGGACGTAGCGCCCTTCGGAAGCTGGATCACATCTCCCGTTGGAGTGAAGACAAAAATCTCGTCCTGATAGAGATCAAGTTTGAGAAATTCGAGAAACTCGTCAGGTGTCTTCGCATCGAGCTGAAGTTCCAATACCTGCCGAAACCAGTGGAGAGCACGATCCAGCTCATCTGCGCTCTTCGCGTTCTCCTTGAAGCGCCAGTGCGCCGCGATTCCATACTCGGCGGTTCTGTGCATCTCGCGCGTCCGAATCTGGATCTCGAACATCTGCCTGGCGGGGCCGAAGATTGTCGTGTGCAGCGACTGGTAGCCGTTGGACTTCGGCTGGCCCACGTAATCCTTGATGCGCTCCTGAAGCGGCGTGAACTTCTCGTGAATCACTCCGAGTGCATGATAGCAATCGGGGACTGAATCGACGAGAACGCGGATCGCCATCAGATCGTAGATCTCTTCGTATGGCTTGTCCCACTTGGTCATCTTCTTGTAGATCGACCAGAGATGCTTGGGGCGGCCCGTCACTTCGACGTTGGGAATCGCCGCGCCAACCAGGAGATCCTGAAGCGGCTGGCTGAGCGAGGCGATGCTCGCTTCCCTGTCACCGCGCCGCTTTGCCACCAGTTTCGCGAGCGCCTTGTACTCCCTCGGCTCCAGATGCTTGAAGGCGAGATCTTCGAGCTCCCACCGCATCTGCGCCATGCCGAAGCGGTGAGCGAGTGGCGCGTAGAGGTCGCGCGTTTCCTGTGCAATTCGGCGACGCTTCTCGGACGGGAGGTAGTCAAGCGTACGCATGTTGTGCAGCCGGTCCGCAAGCTTGATGAGGATGACGCGCGCATCCTTGGCAATTGACAACAGCAGCTTGCGGTAATTCTCTACCTGCCGGTCCTGCGACGAGTTGAGGGGCAGGTGCCCGATTTTCGTGAGGCCATCCACGATCTGCGCGATCTCCGACCCGAAAATCGAATCGATCTCCGCAACCGAAACATTGGTGTCTTCGACGATGTCGTGGATGAGACCGCTCGCAACGGTTACCGTGTCGAGCTGGAGGTCCGCGAGAATCTTTGCGACCTCCACGCAGTGCGATACGAAGTTCTCGCCCGAGAGGCGCTTCTGTCCCAGGTGCGCGGTCTCGCTGAAGCGATACGCGCGCAGCAGCAACTCGTGGTCGAGCCGCTCCGGCAACGGCGAGCCGTCGTCGTTCCATCCGGGGATTACCGCATGCGATTCAATCGCTGTCAAAGCAGACCTGCCTCCGCAAAGCTGAGGTACCGTCCTCTTCCAATTATAATGTGGTCCTGCACGGGAATGTCGAGTACCCGCCCTGCCTGAACGAGTTGATCGGTCGTAATTCGGTCATCCGGCGAGGGCGTCGGATCCCCGCTCGGATGATTGTGAATCAGGATTATTGCCGCAGCGTTCTCGGCGATTGCTTCACGAAAGACTTCGCGCGGATGCACGAGCGATGAGTTCAGCAAGCCGCGCGTAACCGTCACGTCGCGCTCCAGCCGATGCTGCGAATCGAGTATCGCCACATGAAACTCCTCGACGGGAAGATCCTGAAGGCGGGGGCCGAAAATCTCGTGCACATCCCGCGGCCCGCGTACCGGCATGCCGTCCTCCCGTTCTTCAGCCGCCATACGCCGGCCAAGTTCCAGCGCAGCGTGAATTGCGACCGATCGGGCGCCGCCGACACCGTTCAACGCTGTGAGGGCCGCAACGGGCTGTGAGGACAGTCGACGCAACGAGCCGCGCGCGCTTGCCAGTATCTCGTGGCCGATTCTCACCGCCGAATTGCCCTCTGAACCACTACCTACCAGAACTGCCAGAAGTTCCGACGAACTCAGCGCACGCGCGCCGTGCAGCTTGAGTCGCTCGCGGGGCCGCTCGCCATTGGGCAGCTCCCGAATACTCGATGCCATTGATGACTCCGTTTCAGGGAGCCATATGCCTACCGGAGAAACGCCTTCAGCCGATAACCAGTGGGATGCTCGCGCAATCCCGATCCTGCGGAGCTGCGGACGCGTTTACGCAGTAGCTCCGTGACACTTCTTGAACTTCTTGCCGGACCCGCACGGGCACGCGTCGTTTCTTCCCACGTTCTCCCAGTCCGAAGGCAGCGCATTCTGTGCAGCATTGAGCGACCGAACACGCCCTGCGCCAGTGACAATCGGCTCAGCCCTCACGGCCGACTTCCCGGAACCGGGCTCGCCCGGCCCGATATCCACGACCTGCTCGGGTGCGCCTTCCCCGTTCACTTCCTCGTCCGGAAGAACGTCCTCCATAATTCCCAGCGCATTGAACCGCCGGGATGGCACAGCATCCGCCGGCCGGCCGTGTCCCGCTGACAGCGCATCACCAAACACCGGCGGTGGATCGAACTGAACCTGCGCGCGGAGGAAACGCTCGGTGAACGTGTGATAGATGTCGCTCATCAGGTCCACGAACATCGCGTACGCTTCGGTCTTGTACTCGATAAGCGGATCCTTCTGGCCCCACGAACGGTAGTGAATCGCGTTTCGGAGCTGGTCGAGATCGTAGAGGTGATCCTTCCACTTCTCGTCCAGCACATTCAGCATCACGAGCGCGAGCAGCTGGCCACCAAAATCACCCAAACCACTGAGCTTGTCCTCGAACGCCTTCTTCGCAGCTGCAACGGCCGTATCCTGAGCCGCGAGCAACGAGGTCGGCTTGTCCGCTTCTTCCTCGAACTCGGGAACGCTCAGCAGATAGTGCATCAGAAGATCCTGGCGCAGCATCCCGAAGTCCCAATCCTCCTGGGTGTCGAAAAGGGCCAGTGTGTTCTCCACACGTCGGGTAACTCCCTTCTCCAGCATCTTCTCTGCTTCACCCTTCAATTCTTCACCGCCATCGAGCGCGAATGAGCGCAGCGAGTAAATCACCTCGCGCTGCTGATTCATCACGTCATCGTATTCCAGCAGGCGTTTTCGCGACTGGAAGTTCTGAAGCTCGACGCGCTTCTGTGCCTGCTCGATGGAACGCGTAATCAGAGGGTGCGTCAGCATCTCGCCTTCCTCGGCGCCCATGCGATCCATCAGCTTCGCGATTCGGTCGCTGCCGAAAAGCCGCATGAGGTCATCCTCGAGCGACAGGAAAAACTGGGAAGATCCCGGATCGCCCTGACGCCCTGCGCGACCTCTCAACTGGCGATCGATACGACGTGACTCGTGGCGCTCGGAACCGATGATGTGAAGTCCGCCGCACTCCTCGACTTCCAGCGGCTTGTTCTCGGGATCCTTGATTGTCGATGATTTCGAAACCGTGACCCCTGCGCCGAGCTTGATGTCAGTTCCGCGGCCGGCCATGTTCGTCGCGATCGTGACTGCACCCGGCTGACCCGCGTTGGCCACGATCTCTGCCTCGCGCTGGTGATACTTCGCGTTCAGCACGTTGTGCGTGATTCCCGCACGCTTGAACATACGCGACAGCGTTTCCGAAACATCGACGGTCACCGTTCCCACGAGAACCGGATAACCGAGCTTGTGCAAGCGCTCCGTCTCCTCGAGGATCGCGTTGTACTTCTCCCGGCGTGTCTTGTAGACCAGATCGTGCCGATCGTCGCGGATGATTGGACGGTTGGTCGGAATAACCGACACGCCAAGCCCGTAGATCTCGTGGAACTCAGTCTCCTCGGTCTCGGCTGTTCCCGTCATTCCGGCCAGCTTGGAATACATGCGGAAGTAATTCTGAATGGTGATCGTCGCCATGGTCTGCGTCTCACCCTTCACCTGCACTCCTTCCTTCGCCTCAACCGCCTGGTGCAATCCCTCTGACCAGCGCCGTCCCGGCATCGTGCGGCCCGTGAATTCATCTACGATGAGCACCTGGCCTTCCTGCACCACGTAATTCACGTCGATCTCGTACAGCGAATGCGCGCGCAGCAGTTGATGCACGATGTTGAGGCGCTCGCTCTTCGCAGCGTACTCGCGATTGATCGTCGCTCTCGCCTCGAGTTTTTCCTCGGGCGTCATCTCCGGATCATGATCTATGCGATGCACTTCCTGCGAGATGTCCGGCAGGACGAACTCCTCAGGATCCTGGGGTGACATGAACTCCACCCCGCGATCGGTGAGATGCACGGTGTGCCCCTTTTCGTCGAGCACGTACATCAGGTCTTCTTCGGTGTCCCGATACTGCTGCTTGCCCGGTGGAAGCTTGCGATCAGCAAGATGCGCAAGCTCCATTTTCTGCACGAGCTGCTTCACGCCGCTTTCCTGGAGAACCTTCAGCAGCCGCTTGTTCTTTGGCGCGCCTAGCTGCGCCTG
This sequence comes from Gemmatimonadaceae bacterium, assembly GCA_046593625.1. Lineage (GTDB taxonomy): Bacteria > Gemmatimonadota > Gemmatimonadetes > Gemmatimonadales > Gemmatimonadaceae > UBA4720. The sequence continues at coordinate 8,531 of JBKJNN010000200.1, forward strand.
ATAGAGCTTGAGAGCGGTCGTGTCCATGTCTCCGGCTTCGAACGCGCGTTCGCCCTCGCCAACCAGAGTGTTTGCCAGATCGCTCTGCCGCCGCACCAGACGCGCTACCGCCGCGTTGTGCTGAGCGTATTCAACGTCCGATTCATTGCCCACCGGCCCTGAAATGATGAGCGGAGTACGCGCCTCATCGATGAGCACCGAGTCAACTTCATCGACAATGGCGTATGCATGCTGGCGCTGCACACGCTGATCGTTCGACACGACCATGTTGTCGCGCAGATAATCGAAGCCGAACTCGTTGTTCGTTCCGTAGGTGATATCGCACTCATATGCGGCACGGCGCTCCGGCGTACCGGGCTCGGTATCATCGAGACACCCAACCGTCAGCCCGAGGTACTTGTACACGTGGCCCATCCACGAGGAGTCACGTCGCGCCAGATACGAGTTGACTGTGATCAGGTGCGCGCCCTTTCCAGGCAGCGCATTCAGATAAAGTGGAAGCGTAGCAACGAGCGTCTTTCCTTCACCCGTCGCCATTTCCGCGATGCGACCCATGTGAAGCTGAATGCCGCCTGTCAGCTGCACATCGTAGTGCACCATGTTCCAGACTTCATCATGGCCGGTGACGGCCACGTTGGTCCCGACGAGGCGCCGGGCCGCTTCGCGAACCGTTGCGAATGCCTCTGGGAGGATCTCATCGAGAACCGCACTGGTCGCCTGGCGCAACTCTTCCTCTACCCCACCGCGCCCGTCTGCACCACCCAGTTCCAGGTCGATCTCTTCGCGCTCGGCGGCGTCTACTGTGGTTTTCTTCTGTTCCTTCAGCTCGGCAACGCGAGCTTCGATCTCGCCCGTCGCCTCCTGGATTCTGTTCCGAAAGCGCGCGGTCTGGGAGCGCAGCTCCTCTTCCGAGAGAGACTGCATTCTCTCGAATTCCTGGTTGATCTCGTCCACGATCGGCTGAACGCGCTTGCGCTCGCGGTCGTGCCTCGTGCCCAGAATACCCTTCAACATCCCCTTGAGCATTACCCTTTCCTCTGTCTGTTCCCGAGCGCCTGTTTAGCCTTCAGCCGTAGCGGCATACAAACCTGAATTCCTGATGTAGCGTTCTACTGATTCGGTCACGAAGCCACTGATCGGCACTCCGGATTTGACTCGTTTCCGGATTTCCGAAGAGGACACATCTATGCGCCGAGTCGTGACGGGTGCGGTGCCTTCTGGCAGATGACCGAAATCTTCTCCCCTGACAAGCACCGCAAGCGTCGCCAGCTCTCGAATCCGGTCGGGCGACTTCCAGCGGTTCAGCGATTCAAAAGAGTCCATTCCCAGCAGCAGGAACAGCTCCGCTCCCGGAGTCTCGGCGGCCAGACACTGCAACGTGTCAACCGTGTAAGATAACCCGCCACGCGTGATTTCCAGCGAGCTAACCTCGAACCGGGCATCCCCCCCAAATGTCAGCCGGGTCATCTCCAGCCGGCCTTCAGGAGTCGCAGAAGTGACGTCTTCGGACTTCAGCGGGTTGACGCACGCCGGCATGATCACCAGCCGGTCGAGTTTCAGGCTCTCGAACGCGTCCGACGCGAGCAGCAGGTGCCCGATGTGGGGCGGGTTGAACGATCCACCCAGGAGACCTAGCCGCAACTAGCCTACTGCGAGCCCGCGGCGGCTGGCGGCGCCCCGCAGGCACTCCTCACTTCGCGATCGGCGGGATAGGCCTTCCGCATCTCGTCGCACAGTTCGCGAGCATCTTCCTTGTAGTTGATGGTCACGTAGGCCTCATGCAGCCGGAGATACGCCTCGCGCGTCTTGGTCGCCTCAGGGTGAAGCTTGATGACATCCTTGAAGTAGATGATCGCAGAGTCGTAAGCCTTCCGCTTCAGGTAGTGGTACCCCGTTTCGAAGTCCTTGGTGGCGAACCAGTCATCCAGCGTCTTGAGTTCCTGGGCAACACGCGGCATCAGCGGAGAGTCCGGATAAAGTCCCTGCAGCGTCTGGTACTGCGTCACCGCATCCTGGCCATATTCGGCGTCGAGGACCGGCTTGCGCCAGAGTTTCTGATAGGCTTTTCCCGATTCGAAGAGCGCATCGTCAGCCAGCGAGTCGCGCGGACTCAACTCGTAAACCCGGCTGAAGGACTTGGCGGCCAGCAGGCCTTCGCCTTTCTTTTCCTGCGACTTGGCGAGGTAATAGTAAGCAGCCCCGATCCGCGGATCGCGCGGCGATAGCTCTGTCGTGAGCCGTTCAAATGCGCGAGCTGCATTATCCCAGTGCTTCGCGTCGTACTCCTTCATCGCAGCCACGTGGAGAGCCTCGGTGCTGCCGAATGAGCCGGCATTGAAGGCCTGCTGGCAGGACACGACTCCAAGCAGCGTCAGTATTGATAGAAACCGTAAGTTCATGCGTACTCTCCTACCCTTTCAGTTGGTGAGTGTTCGACACTCTGCCGCCCGATAGAGTGGTAGGTAAATCCAAGATCCGCCATCTTCGAGGGATCATAGAGGTTGCGGCCGTCAATTACCACCGGGCGCCGGAGGGTGGTTCTGACGCGAGCGAAGTCGGGATGGCGGTACTCGTTCCAGTCGGTCACGACCACAAGCGCATCTGCATCAGCCAGAGCGTCATAATTCGTCTCTGCATAGGTAATCCGGTCACCGAACTTGCCCCGCGCCTCGTGCATCGCGGCCGGATCGTGAGCGCAGACCGTTGCGCCGGCCTCGAGGAGATCCTCGATTAGCGTCAGCGAAGGAGCGTCGCGCATGTCGTCCGTCTGCGGCTTGAACGCCAGGCCCCAGACCGCG
>JBKJNN010000006.1:0-10520 GCA_046593625.1 Gemmatimonadaceae bacterium
CTCAAGCACCGCTGATAGTCGTCCACGGCTTACGCTCGGCACGCCACATCGCGGCATATATGACGTTAGGATTGCCGGGTTGAAATTCCAGATCGACCGCACCCGTTGAATCAGAGATAAACAGAACTCTTTCCCAGCTCTGGCCGCCATTGCGCGAGCGATACACTCCACGCTCAGGCGTTGGCTTGAACGGATTACCCGTTGCGGCTGCGAGGACGACTTCAGGATTTGTGGGATGAACGATAACGGACGCGATCTGCCCGGCATCGCCGAGTCCGGCGTATGACCACGTACGTCCGGCGTTCGTTGATTTGTAGATGCCCCTGCCGATAGAGACGTTGCTGCGAATTCCGTCAGATCCAGTGCCTGCATAAATCACGCTTGGATCGGAGTCAGCTACGTCAATCGAACCCATGGACGCTGCCGCGAAATACCCGTCAGATATGTTGGTCCAGGAGATTCCCGCATTGACAGTTTTCCATACGCCACCGCCGGTGGATCCCATGTAGAAAGTCATCGGCTGCTGCGCGACTCCGGTGACCGTCGTTACGCGTCCGCCGCGGGCTGGGCCGATCATCCGGTAACGCATTCCGGATAGCAGGGAAGAGTCGAGCGCTGCCGGCATTTTCGATGCCGCGATCTGTGCGCCTGTTGTGGTTGCGGCAACAGCGGTAATCATCACCGCCGCTGCGAGTCTCACAAATAATCTCATTGGTGTTGCGCTCCTCGGCGCAGGTACTGAAGACGCGGTCGATGCGCCGAGTGAAGGGCTGAAATGATTTTCAGGGCCTGACGTCGCCGGGTTTGCCGGCGGGCAGCGCGGCCTGCTGCTGAGCGATGTGAGCAGAGATCGCGGCCGGCATCTGACCCTCCGAAAAAAGCCGGGTCATGAAGCGCTGGCCTTCGCCGATGCGTTCAATCTCTATGGCGGAGGATTCAACGGTTTGTTCAACGCGCATGAGACGCTCCGACAGTTCAGCAGGAATAGTCGTCACGATCCTGGCGCTCTTGCGCCAGATTCGTCGAGCGAAGGCGATCGACACAGGCAGCAGCACGATCATCATAAACATGGCGGAGAGAATGAACACTTCCTCCGGGGGGCCGTTGCGCGGTGGAGACGGAGGGTCTACCGCGGCGCCCGGGATCGAAGCGGCTTTCGCGACCTGAGCATCTGCTTCGGCAATCTGCTTGTCGAGTGAAGCGATGCGTTCGTCGATGGACGTCATTCGCTGCTCGAGCCCCTTTCTGTCCGCTCCCATCACGGACCCGCTTTGCAACTCGTTTGAAACATTCTCGCGCGAATTCTGGAGGTTGTCCATCTGCCTCGTGAGTTCGCGGCGTTGAGCGCGGAATGCCTGGTAAACATCCGCGGCGTTTGCGATGGGTGCGCCGTCGATCAGTATCTGGCCCGGAGCCAGCACCGGTGGTGGAGCAGGGGGTGCTTGCTGCAACATTGAATTCCTCGTTTTACGGCTAAGCGTACCCCGCCGATTTTACTTCAGCAGGCCCGCCGTGACAATGATGCCTGATGCTGGAGAAAAGGTCTCGTACCCCTTCGTCAGCTCGATTCGAACCCACCTGAGCGTTCCGGCCTGCAACCCGATCCGGATTTCACCCAGATCTTCGACGCCTCTGATAGCGCTGTGACCTGAGCCGTGCTTTTGCCCGAGAACGGTGGAAGAAGTAACGACAGGACCAATGCGACGACTCACCAGCAGCGAGTAGAGCAGGAGGTCGTCCTGCTCGAAACGCTGTTCCCGTGTGGAATGAATTCCGAGACCGACATCTCCCGCGACGGTTGTCCGGCCCGTTTGCGAAAGTGCGCCAACTGTTGCGAAAAAGTCGATGGCATCCCGGTCGAGACCGGTCGTGTTGTCGGTTGCTGGCAATCGAGTCCCGAATCGTACCACTCCGGCGGCAGGCCACGCATCAGGCGTAACTCGGACAGTCGTCGAGAGTCGGTAGTCTCCCGAGTCGTGCCTCTTGCCGTCTGCGGTGGCACTTACGTCAGGGTACGGCGGGGCGAAGCGGCTTGTTTCATCGAAGAAGCGCTGAACGGTACCCGCGGCTTCGAGGATAACTCGCCCGGTGCGCCAGCCGAGCGAGAAATTGCCTGCCTCGATAAGGTTGCCCGTCACGCCTGCAAGCGAAGCGCGTTGGCCGCGCAGGTATGAAGATCCAGCGGACAGAGCGAGAATGTTCTCATTCTGGACAAGCTGCCAGGGCGGCGGCTCGAGGGGCCTTAATTGCGCGGCTGCACTTTCTTGCGGCAGGGCGAGCAGGAACGCGCTCGCCGCTGCCGCTAGTGCGACCGCCCGACTACTGCGCCGCAATGACCTCGACGGTGAACACGAGCACCGAGTTCGGCGGGATGGGGCCGTAGCCGTATGGACCGTAGCCGAGTGATGGGGGAATTATCAGCTGCCGCTTTCCGCCGACGCGGGTTCCGACGAGCGTTTCGTCCCAGCCGTCGATGACATCGCGCAATCCGAGGCGGAACGAGTAGGGTGTGGACTGGTTCACGTTGCTGTCGAATTGTGTGCCGTTGGCGAGCCAGCCCGTGTAGCGAACTGAGAGTGTTTGTCCCTGCGCCACGACAGCGCCGGAGCCAACGACGATGTCGCGATAGTACGCCCCATTGGTTGTTTTGGTGGAGGCGCTGAGATTCACTCCGAGTGAAGCCGCGAAGTTCGTCTGCTCGATCGGAACGAGCGGCGCCGGTTCAGCGACGTCGAGGCAACCTGCAGCTGTTATGAGCGAAACGGCAGCCGCAGTACGAAGAGTTCTGGTGATGTTCATCATCAGTGAAATGTAATAAGGAAGTGCGGGCCACTTCTACCTTAAGGCGGCCTTCTCGAGGGTTGTTCTGGATCCGTCGACCTTGAGGAGATAAACAGCGCCACCAGCTCCGAAGCCGGCGATGCTTCTCCCCTCGGGAATCTGTACGCGCTCGACGAGGTTTCCGTTGCGGTCAATCACGTCATAGACAGGCCCGCCCGCCACTGAAGCGGTTGGAATGGTGCGAACCCATACGTTGCCATCGCGGTCGGCGCGGAGCGAACCCGCAAAGAAGGGCGGCTTGTAATCCGGAAGCTCGCTTGCCGGCACGAAGTTCATCTGTGCCTGCGGTCCGGGGCCTCCGGGTCCGCCTCGGCCGGGACCTCCGCCTGGGCCGCCAGGACCTGCGAAGATCTGAATTCGCGGTCCGTCATTTCCGCCGCCGCCCGCTGGCGCGCCGCCCATCGTAATGGTCGGCGCATTTGCACCGAGCCGCTCGCGTGCTGCCTTCACTGAGTCGATGAACGCAACCTTGTCATCGTCAGTCAGTCTCTGCCAGTCGAACGGGATCTTGGCAGCGGAAGCACGAGTTCCATCTGGCTTTACCCAGTCAACGTGATAATCCCGGCCGCGAACAAACGCTACTGAGCCGTCAGAGGTCACGACCCAGTCGTCCACAACGGGCAGTGGGTTGATCAATGATGTCATGCTGAAGTTGCCGCGGTCATCGCTCTTTGTTTCGAGCTTGATCTTCGGAGTGCGGATGATGCCGACGGTGTCCACCTTCCGGCTGGCGAGATCCACACGAAGAATGAAAGCGGAATCCGGCGGCTCGGGCATTTGCGGCATGCTTCCGGGTGTACGATTTACAGGCCCGCCGAACATGCGCATCTGCGGGGACGCGCGGTAAATCAATCGTCCGGCTGCATCGAAGCCCGCGTTCCCGGCGGGACTGCCGATAGTTGCTGCATCTTCAGCGCGTGGGATTGCCATGACTCGCGCGACTTTACCCGAGCCATCTATTACGAGCATGGAGACGGAGCTGGGGTCGACGAAAATGGTGGAGTCACCGCGGTAAGCGAGCAGTGACCCTGAACGTCCGCCGTACGCATTGGCTGTCGCGGTGGTCGAGTCTGCGACGACCTTGAAAGTGCCGAGCTTCGAATCGAACATCAGCACTCGTCTGCCGCTCATCTCGTTCACGAGAATTGAACCATTTGGCAGCGCACGCACGCCGGCGACGTTACCGAGGGTTTCCGTAGCGGTCGCGGTTACGGCGCCAAGCTGGCGAATCGGGGGGCGCTGCTGTGCAGTCGCGACCGAGGTGAGGAGTACCGCGCCCGCTATGGCTGGGAGTGTGAAACGCATAGTGCTGTCTCGCATGAAAGTGATGAATTAACGATGAATGATAATTGTTCTCGAACCGCCACCGTCGCTGCTGACGAAGACTTCGCCACCACCGGCGCCCATGAACGGCGCGCCGCCACCTGTAAATCCTGCCGTTCCCGACCTGATCGAAGCGAGGTAACGCGGCTCCAGGTAACTGGATATGAACGTCGGCAGCTTGCGTCGCTGATCAGGCGTTAGCAGTCCCTTGATGTGCGGTGCCATGTCGATAAGCATGTCGATCGTTCCCTTGCGCGCAGACATGTATCGGTCGTACGCGACATCGCGGTCGTATCCGTCAGGCAGATCGGCAAAGTTCTTCGCGACCGGGGTCCAGAGAGCGTCGTTTCTGATGGTGTACGCTCGGTTCATTGTGGCGAGACTATCTGCCTGGGCGCCTGTGAGCTTGAGAGTGTCCTGCTGCCGGAGGATGGTGGCAATCGGATTTGGAATTCCTCCGTTGCCGTACATCGCTTTGAGCATTTGTTCAGGAGCCTTGTTGCCGGCTGTGCGTCTGCCGCGATCGAGTTGCTGTGTGAGAAGCTGGCGCTCGCGTGTTGGGCCGACGTCGAAGCGCATCATCGCCGTGAGCGTTACGGGAACGCGGAACGCGCCGCCTGTCTGGTTTGACGAACCGAAGCGCTGGTTCACCTCGTAGACGTAGCGCTGAAGCTGCGGATCGTAACCGCGGACGTAGAGGAGCTGCTGATCTGGGAACGACGGCTGTCCCCAGCCGCGGAGATTGTCAGATCCGTTGAAGAGAAGGTCTGCTGCTCCAAGCGGGTTGGAGAGCTGGAATGAGAGTGTCGCCCGCTGTGGCATTCTCACCTTCAGCGGGTTGAACGAGATTGACATCGACGCCGAGGATGACCACGGCGACTGGCAACTGTTGCGGTCTGCGAGTTTGCCGAGTTGCTCGCGCAGGCAGCGCTGTGCTTCTGGCGTGCCGTTCTGGAGTAGGGAGTTGATTCCGTTCGAGAGCGGGTCTGACGTATTTGCCGCTGGGATGTAGGCGCGATCGTTGGCGTAGCCGTCGCCGTTGATATCGCTTGCAACCATCGGCGTGTAGGGCGTTCCCGATCTGAACTGCCCGAACCAGTTGAGGCGGACGAAGTCGAAGAAGTTGTAGCCCACGTTGTAGACTATCTGGTGGCGCGAGTCGAACGATGCGCGGCCCCACTCTACGTCGAGTGGGTTGCCAACGGTGCTGGAGAATCCGCGAAACTCCTGCTTCACGTTCGAGTAGACGTAGGACATGCTCCAGTTGAGACCGGTGCTGAACCCGGCGGGCGAGAGTCTTAAGCTCAACTGACTGCTTTCCGAGTGCAGGTCAGACGTCTGCTGATTTACGCGCGAGAAGTTCTGCGTTTTCCGTGCGTCGAGCGGGGACACGGTCCCTGTGGATGGCACGATGCTGCCTGGTCTCACGTAGATCGGGCGGCCCGCTTCGGATCCGAGTGAGAATCTCGCTGTCGGATTGAAGTTGAGGTCGACGAACGACGATTGATTGTCGTTGCGTGAGAACGTGCCGTCGATCTGGGCGTTGAAGCGATTGCGCAGAATTGGCGTGCTCCACTGAAGGTTGGAGCGAATGCTCCTGGGCGCTTCAAAATCCTTTGAGAAAAGGGAGACGTTTGGAGCGGAACTGGAGAACACCGTGCCGGTGGTGCCGTCTGCGCAGCGGCTCGGCGCAGACGATGGGTCATTTGCGTATGCGTTCCAGTCAGGAATCGGCGTCGCCGCACCGATGCACGTGATCTGTTGAACCGCACTTGGCAGACCTGTGTTGTCTATCGCGCCCGTGATTGAATTCACGGAAGGTGTATTCTGGAACACACCGATTCCGCCGCGCAGTACGGCGCGCGGGCCACGGAATGCGCCGTCGAATCCGGCGACTTGAGCTGCCTTACCGTAGGTCCAGGAGAAGCCGAGGCGGGGACTCACGTAGATGCTGTTTGGGAGGTCGTCGTTGCGGACTCCGAATTCGGATTCGATTGCCGAATTGAATGCGGGGTCCTGGAGGAAGCGATTTCCATCGACGCGGATGCCGTATTGAAGCTGGAGGTTGTCGGTACGACGCCACGAGTCACCGATTGAAATCGCGCCGACACCCTGCGCGACGTCGTTCTGGCGTGAGCCGAGGTTTCTCGAGTATGACTCCGCTTTTTTTGCCTGAAGGTCGGCGAGCGAATTGAATGCGAAAGTGCCGAGCTGGTTGGATGCTGTTTCCTGTGCTGCGCCGTCGCGCCTGAGTTCGGTTGTCATCTTCAGGCGGTGCTTGTTGTTGATGCTGAACCAGGAGAGCTGGTTGAGGAGTAATACCGAGTTGGTTGTCTGTGTGCTGTTGAGGAACTGGTTGCCGCCGAACAGCAGGCTTTGCACGCCGCTCGTGCCGTCGCCGAGATCAGAGTTAACGCGTACGATGCCGGTTGGCATTCTGAGGTAGGGATTGGCTTCGGCTCTCGAGGCGCTGAATCCGAGAGTGGTTTCGCTGAGGATAGAAGATTTGAAATACATGTTCTGGCGTGCCTGCACTCCGCCGCGCCAGTTGGTTCGTTCGCCGCTGTGTGACGGGAGCTCGGTTGCGAAACCCGAAGTGGGATCCTGTTTGCTCCAGCTTCCGTTGAACGAAAGGTTGAGCGCTTGTCCGTTGCTCGCCGAAGGAGGCGCGAAGTCAAGGCTTCCGAACACCGATCCTTGATCGCTGAGGCGGCTGCTCGGTGGCGTTCCGACGGAGAAGGGAACTCCTGCGTTGCTCAGTATCGAGAGCAGGCGCGTGACGGAATCCGAGGCCACTCCGACAGCAGCGAAGCCGCGGGAGTCGGTGTTGAGCAGAGTCTGGAGATCGTTGGCGCGTCGGCCGAGCTGGTAGGCGACGTTGTAGAATGCCTTGTCGAATTTGATTGGGCCGGAGACAGTGCCGCCGAGTGAGACGTTGCTGTATTCCTGTCCGAGTGACTGGGCGGCGCGGTCGCTCCATTGGAGTTGCGGTGCGTCCACGTTAAGACTCATGCCGCGTGTTTTGAAGTTGGATCCTGATCGCGTTCTCAGGCTCATCTGTGCGCCGCTGAATCCGCCGCGTGACACATCGTATGGGGATGTGATGACTGAGCTTGAAACTGATGCGTCGCGGGGGAGGCTGGAGCCGCCGAACTGCATGCCGTTCAGAGTAGTGTTGTTCTGGTCGGCGCCGAGTCCGAGTACTGAATAGCCGTCGGCGGCGCCGTCCTGGCCAGCGACTCCCTGGACGCCGGGAAGGGAGGCCGCCATTGCAGCGAGGTCGCCCATAAGGTTTGCCGGGACAGCGGAGTTGGTGAGTGGTGTTTCTGTTCCGCCGATGTCGGGTGCGGCGGGTTCGTTTCTCTGGATGCGGGCGCGTTCGGCGGTGACTTTGACGTCGTCGAGGATGGCGCCGACGCGTGAGAGTCGTGTATCGGCGACGAGAATTTCCTCATCAGCCGCGCGTTTCACCTCAAATCGTTTTGCGGCGTAGCCCAGGACTGCGAATGAGACCATGTAGTCGCCGTCGCCGGAGGGGAAGGTGACCGTGAAGCGGCCGTTGCGGTCGGTTTTCGCGGTTCGGCTGACGTTTCCTGAGACTGACGTGACTGTGACGTTCACGTTTTCGACTGCAGCGGAATCGGGTCCGGTGACGCGGCCGCGAATTACGTCTGCCTGCTGCGCCTGGGCTTGAGTGTGGGGCACCAGCGGGATCAAGGCGATGGATGCTGCCAGAAGTAGTCGGCGGATTTTCATATTTCCTGTATTGGAGTGCCGACTCTTAGACTCGGTGCCTTTCGGCAGGGTTTACCCCTGTTGCTTGGGACTAGTCGCCGGTGGGGACGATTGCGGCTCCCTCGACCATCAGGATGACGCAGCGTTCGGGGGCGCGGGTCCTGTGGACCACGCCTTTTGGCACCACGTAACTCTGTTGTGGGGACAGTTCTATAGTAGAGCCTTCGAGGTCGATGAAGAAGTTTCCTTCGACTACGTAAAAGAACTCGTCGAGGGTTTCATGTTTGTGCCAGTGGTATTCGCCTTCGATGACGCCGAGGCGGACTACTGATTCGTTGACCTGGCAGAGAGTCTGGTTGAACCACTTGTCCTTGACGCTGTCTACTACGGAGGGGATGTCGATAACCTCGAGCGGGTTGAAGCGGTGGTCGAGGCGGGTGACGTACGGGTAGTCTGCGGGATCTGGTTTTGTCATGATGTGTTACCGGTTCAGTGCGTAGTCTATGGTTGAGACGACGCGGACGGTTTTGATGACCTGGCTTGCTTCAGTGATGCCGTCGGCCTGGTCGCGCGGGAGGATTTCAAAGACGCCCTGGTAGGCGCGGCGTATTCCGCCGATGTCGCTGTGTGAGTCGCGTGCGAACTGTTCTGCGGATTCGCGAGCGCGCGCGGTTGCTTCGCCGATCATTTCGGGCTTGAGTTTGCTGAGCCCGGTGAACACGAAGGTGGGTCCGCCGTTGCCGTATTCTCCGCCTGAGGAGAGGACGACGCCGTTGTTGACCAGGTCTGAGACCTTCTGGCTCGCTGCGCGGATTAGTTCCGGATTGGTGGAGCGAACGACGACCGTCTGGCGGATGACGAAGCGTGCGCCGCCGCCTGATCCGCCCGCGTATTGATTGGTTTGCGCGTCGGTGACGGAGAAGTCCTGGAGTGTTGCCTGTGATCCGTCGATTTGATTGGAGGCGAGGAACGCGCGAATTTTCTCGAGGCTCGTCTGGAGGCGCTGGTTTGCGGTTGTGAGATCTTCGTGGGCGGCGACTATTCGGAGGGGCCAGATTGCGAGGTCGGCTTTCACTTCGCGTTCCGAGATGCCTTTGACGGTGACGTAGCGGTCGGCTTGGCGCGAGCGGGCGAAACCACCGCCGATGAGGAGTCCTGCGATCACGATGCCCAGCGCGAGGATGGCCGGTTTCAGTATGTCGCGATTGTCACTCACTTGGGGCCTCGGTAAAGTGGCGGGTTGGAATTGGCCTGAACGGGAAGTATGCACCGGAGCGCTGCCGGGAGCATAAGGTTATTTAATGAAAGCGTAGATTCAACGCTGTGCTGTTGTGATGCGTACTGTGCGTGACCCCTGTTGACCGTCATCATACCCCGAGGTGAGAGCTGATGCGAAGATTCCGTCCTGGCTTGTTGGTCAGTGGAGCGTTGGTTGTCGCCTGCACGAGCTCACCTGTTTCCCAGGCGCCGGCGCCGCTGGGGCCTGGGCCTGCTGCTCCGCAGACGGCGCAGACGGCGCAGGCGGGTCAACCGCGTAGGGGTCCGAATCCGGCGATGCAGGATACTATGCGGCGCCAGCAGGTCGATTCCATCATGGCGACCATCGCGGGGCGCGAAAACGAGCCCGCGGGGAAGGTTTTCAAGAACGTGAAGCTGCTGAAGGACATGCCGGCGGGCGAATTTCTCAAGAACATGGATGAGAACTATGGCCGCGGGCTGGGGATGGCGTGTGGGAATTGCCATGTGGTTGGTCAGTATGACGGCGATACGCGGAAGAACAAGCGAATCGCTCTGCAGATGCAGGAGATGACCAACTACATAAATGCTGAGCGGTTGCCGAAGGTGAAGGAGCTGGACGACGATTATCCTAAAGTGTCGTGTGTGACGTGCCATGCAGGGTCGGGGCATACCAAGAACACGATGCCAGTTTTGACGGCGGCGCCGCCCCGGTAGCGATCGCGGTTTGCTGCCCGCGCTCGCTGGGAATTGTTCCGGCCGCTACTCCGAAGCGGTTGCCTGTTGTCCTGTCGCAGGGCGAAGTGAAGTTGGTGCTGGAGAGGCTGCGCGAACCGGATCGTATGGTTGTCTCTCTACTGTATGGAAGCGGATTGCGAATCGTGGAGTGCGTATCCCTGCGGGTAAAGGATATCGATGTGGGGCGGCGGGAAATCACCATCAGTGCAGGGATGGGCAACAAGGATCGGCGCGTGCCGCTGGCTGAGTCAGCCGTCGTAGGCGTGGGGCGGATGTTGCGAGCGGCGCACGATGTCTGGACCGCTGACCGACGACGGCGCGTACGTGTTACGGGAATCGGCGCAGCGTTGGCGCGAAAGCTACCTGCGGCGGATTCTGAATGGTCGTGGTACTACCTGTTCCCCGCGACGCGAATGTTCAAGGACGAAACGGGCGTGCTGCGACGCCATCACCTGCACGAGTCCCAAGTACAGCGGGCGGTCCGCGCCGCCGCTCTCAAGGCCGTGCCGGCGAAACGAGTGACCTGTCACTCGTTCCGCCATTCATTCGCGACCCATTTGCTTGAGAGCGGATCGGATATCAGAACGATCCAGGAACTGCTGGGGCACGCGGACATCCGGACGACGATGATCTATACTCATGTGCTG
>JBKJNN010000028.1:0-2675 GCA_046593625.1 Gemmatimonadaceae bacterium
AAGACGCTCGCGCCGAACTGTAAACGGCGCTCGAATAGTGCGGCGCCTGTCGGTTGAAAAGTGCAGCGCTCGGAGGGGTGAACTGGGTTTAGTTTAGGTAGCGTTTTCGGATAAAGAAAGACTTTCGTCCTCTCCTCCTCCGGAGGAGGAGAGGACGGCGACGGTTATGACGATGATTCGGGTGCGGAGGATTCTTCCGCCGCAGCCCGACCGGCGTCATCCCGGCGTTGTCGACGAGCGTCTTGGAGTCGGTAACTCTCGCCGGTCGCCTCCAAGATGTGACAGCGATGCGTCAAGCGATCCAACACGGCGCCGGTCAAGCGCTCGCTGCCGAGGACCTCGGTCCATTGGCCGAACGGCAGGTTCGTCGTCACGATCAAGCTCTGCCGTTCATAGGCCGTACTGATCACGTCGAAGAGCAGTTCGGCGCCGAGCTTGCTGGCCGGCACGTAGCCCAGTTCGTCGAGCACGATCAGGTCGAGCTTGGCCAACTGGGCCTTCAGCCGCAGTAACAGTCGTTCTTCGCGAGCTTCCATCAACTGGGTGACCAACTCGGTCACCCGATAGAACCGCACTTGATAGCCGCGGTGACAAGCCTCGATCGCCAAGGCGGTCGCGACGTGCGTTTTTCCGGTCCCGGGATTGCCGATCAAGATCACGCTCTCGCGTTGCTCGATGAACTGACAACGCATCAGCTCCGAGACCAGCAGCCGATTGAGCGACGACTGGGACTCGAACCGGAAGGTGTCGAGCGTCTTGTAGTTCGGGAACCGGGCGAAACGCAGTCGCCGCTGGGTGCTCCGTTTCTCGCGCTCCAGCAGTTCCAGTTCGCAGAGTTGCAACAAGAACGCCAAGTGATCGACGTTCTCCTGGGCACAACGCGTGGCCAGCTTCTCGCATTCGTCGTGCACCGTCGGCAGACGCAACAGTTTCAGATGGTGCCGCAGCAGTACGAGGCTCTTGGTTTCAATCGGTTTCATCGGTCACCTCTCGGCAGCAGCGCAGCGTACTGATCCAAGCGGGGCGGTGGAATCTCGTGGCCTTGCAGATGCGGATGGCCGTCGAGATTGAACCATTGCGCGGGCCGTTCACATCCGTGCTGGGCCAAGATTCGGATGGCATCGACCGTCCATGCGCCGATCGCCAAGGCCCGTTCGACGGCCCGACTCAACTCGGCCGGTTCCAACGTCTCCAGCAAGCGCAGCACGCGGATGAACTCCCGCCGACCGTCGGACCCTCGCTCCCCTTCGAGCCGGCGTCGGAGGACGTCGAAGCAGTCCGGCAGCTGCCAGTCCTGCAGTGGGCGGGCGAAGTCCAATGAGCCGGGCTTGCGCTCCAACAGAGCCAGGTAATGGAGCGGATCGTAATGCACGTTCTCCCGCGCCCAATCGCGCGGATGACGAGCTACGACCCGATCGTTCACGATCAGACGCACCTCCTGAATATTGCCCACGGCGGTCACGTGATGATGCGCGTAGGCCGTCGGGACCGAGTAATCGTTGGTGTCGAACCGCACCAACGACAGCGAATTGGCCTTGGCCGGCTCGACGCGCCGGGCCTCGAACGCTTGCTTCGGCAGCGACAACAGCGACCGTTGCTCTTCCTCCAGCAGGCCTTGCTTGGTTGTGGACTGACCACGCAAGCGACGCTCCAGGTCGGCGTGACAGCTGTGGGCCAACTGCTCGTTGAACTCCTCCAGATCGTCGATCCGCGGGACCGGGACCATGAAGTTGCGACGGGCGAAGCCGACCAACCCCTCCACGTTCCCTTTCTCATTGGCACGACGCACCAGACAGAAGTGATGCGCGAAGAGAAAATGACTTTCCAACCGCAGGAACTCGTGCGTCGGCGTGTCGCCGCGCCGGCCCACGAACTTGGCCACGGCGATCCGACTGTTGTCGTAGCTGATCCGCGTCGGCACGCCGCCGAAGAACTGAAATGCGCGGCAGTGCCCTTCCTGGAACGTCTCGGTGCATTCCCGCGGAAACGCCTGGCAGAAAAAGGCGTCGCTGAACGGCAACGACATCACGAAGTAGGCGACCTTCGTCTCTTTGCCCCGCAACATCACCACCGCTTCGCCGAAGTCGGCTTGCGCCTGTCCCGGCGGATGAGACAACGGCATGAACACTTCGGCCGTACCGGCGCGCCAAGCGCGGACTGCATCGCCGACCACGGTGATGCCGCCTGCATACTCATGCTCGTTCCGCAGTCGATCGAAGATCCGCTTGATCGTGTGGCGTTGTTTCGGCGGAGCCGTTTTGTCCTGCTCCAGAATCTCCTGGATGAGCGGCAGGAATCGTTCGAGCTTCGGCTTGGCCCGCGGCTGACGCTGTTGATAGCCCGGTGGTTCTTCGTGATGGAGGATCTTTTCTAAGGTCTTCCAGTGCAGGTGATGCTCTGCGCAGATCGCGCGTTTACTCTTCTGCTTGGTCAACACCAAGCGACGGATTTCGGTCCATTGGTCCATATCGTCGTACACTCATGTTCCTCGCGGCTCGTAAGACTTGTGACGGATTTAACGTCGCAAGTCTGGGTTACGAATCCGCGATCGAGGTCATGAGCGACGCACTTTTCGGCCGACCATCGGCGACCGGTCAGGCGCCGCACTATTCGAGCGCCGTTTACAGTCGTCGGGTCGGGAATTCGTTCGGCGTCCAGCAAGTTCAGGTACGCTT
>JBKJNN010000113.1:0-30390 GCA_046593625.1 Gemmatimonadaceae bacterium
CGCCGCAGCAGCCACCGACTGCGAAAGGTCGACAGCCTCCTCTTCCATCACAGTTTCCACCGCAGCGCGAATTTCGTCAGTCGCCACACCCCGCCGGACGAGATCCTGGTGCACGCGCCGAGGCGAGCTGCCACCACGCGTCAGCTTCTGGTGTGCGTATTCGCGGGCATACCGCGCGTCATCGAGCAAGCCCGCATGCACGAGACGCTCCATGGCAGCCCTGACCTCCTCGCCATCGAACTCTTTCCGAATTAGCCTGGCGTGAAGATTCCTTACGGTGTATGCACGCGCCGAAAGAAGATCCAACGCATACTCATACGCTTTACGGGACACGCGGACCTCAAACTCTCGAATTCAATACAAAAAAACCGCAACGAAAGCCCCTCAAACGAATCGGGGCCGAACGTGATGCCCGTTCCAGCGGAAACACCGGGTCTCCGCCTTTCCGAACCCTCGTCCGACCCCTCGCGATCGTCAACCGGTAGCCGTGACCTCCGATGGACGCCGCTATCCTATTCGTCAGCCGCTTCTGGCTCCGGCTCTCCGTTAGGAGGACGAATTCCCAGCACGACCTTCACTTTCTCTTCCACTTCTGCAAGAAGCGCAGGATTGTCCTTCAGGTACATCTTCGCGTTCTCACGCCCCTGACCAATGCGCTGAGGACCGTAGCTGTACCACGCACCCGACTTGTCGATGATACCAGATTCTGCGGCAATGTCCAGAACCAGAGAAGCATGACTGATGCCCTCGGCATACATGATGTCGAATTCCGCCTGCTTGAAGGGAGGGGCAACCTTGTTCTTGACCACCTTTACCCTCACGTGGGAGCCCACAACGTCCTCTTTTTCCTTTACGGCGGCAATTCGGCGGATATCCAGGCGGACCGAAGCGTAGAACTTCAGCGCCTTTCCCCCGGTGGTCGTTTCAGGATTCCCGAACATGACGCCGATTTTCTCTCGCAGCTGGTTGATGAAGATCACAGATGTGCGAGACCGGGCGATGGCTCCAGTGAGCTTCCTAAGGGCCTGGCTCATGAGGCGGGCCTGAAGACCCATATGCGACTCACCCATGTCCCCCTCGATCTCGGCACGGGGCACCAGGGCGGCCACGGAGTCGATCACCACAACGTCCACCGCTCCCGAGCGCACAAGTATCTCGCAGATTTCCATCGCCTGCTCGCCAGTATCGGGCTGTGAAACCAGCAGGTTGTCGATATCCACGCCAAGCTTCTGCGCGTAATCAGTATCCAGCGCATGCTCCGCGTCGATGTAGGCGGCAACTCCGCCAGCCTTCTGTGCGTTGGCAACTACATGGAGACAGAGCGTTGTCTTGCCGCTGGACTCCGGGCCGTATATCTCGGTGACTCTGCCCCGGGGAATGCCGCCGACGCCGATGGCTGCGTCGAGGTTGATTGCGCCGGTCGGAATGGCGTCCACTCGGACCCGCGCCGTCTCGGACCCCATCTTCATGATCGAACCCTTGCCGCAGTTCTTCTCGATCTGCGCGATGGCAAGATTCAACGCTTTTTTCTTGTCCTCTCCCACTGCCGAAACCGCCATCTCACCCTTCCCCGTGTTGTCGTTGAACATTCTCGCCCAGCCGCTGCCAGGACTCGTCAAACTGGCTTTCCAGCGCCCAGTTTCGCTACCCGAATAAAATACGAAGATACCTGAGGATTCTCAAGATTCATCTGACGCGAAATGCATTCTCGACATGAATCACTTCAGGATCGCTCCCGCCAAACACCACGCCGACCACATCGAACCGAAACGCCTCCGCATGCCTCTGCCCGGCTGAGAGCCATTCCCTGGCCGCCCGGGCCATCTCCCGCTGCTTGCGCCAGTGAACGGCCGCCAGAGGCCCACCGAACGCAGCAGACGCCCTTGTCTTGACCTCCACGAAGGCAATCACGCGTCCCTCGGCGCCGATGCTCTCCATAACCAGGTCTATGTCACGGTGTCCGCTGCGAAAGCGCCGGTCGAGTACCTGCCAGCCCCGGGCAACCAGCCACTCCTCCGCTATCCTCTCCCCTCGCTTTCCAAGCTCCTGCCGCTCCGCTGTCATGCGGAACGAACCTAGAGGCGACGGCGATGGGTTAGCGCGCCAGTCGGACGCTCGAGCAACCAAATTTCCGCGCGGGGACTCACGGAGGTGAGACGCGGAGAAGGAACGCCCGCGGACGGCATTACGCGCGCGGTCCGCAGATTCGATCGATGTCGTCGAAGCCTGCGAGGACATCACGTGGCCGCGAGCCGTCGGGCGGCCCAAGTATGCCGGCGAGCTGAAGCTGGTCGATGATGCGCGCGGCGCGGCCGTAGCCGACCTTCAGCCGGCGCTGGAGCAGCGAGGTAGATCCGCCCTGATTCTGGATCACGAGCTCGGCTGCTTCCCGGAACAGCTTGTCCCGATCTCCATCTTCCCCGTCCTCTTCGTCCCCGCCGCCATGCGCGGCCTCTGCCTCTTTCTTCCTTATGGTCTCGAGGATATCTGCCTCGACCGTCTCCTCGAGGAAGAAACCCTTTGCCTCTGCCGCCGCTCTCCGCACGTTCTTTTTCTCGACGTACCATCCAGTCAGCCGCTCGGTGTCCTCGCTCGAAATGAATGCCCCCTGAAGGCGCGATGGTTCCGATTTTCCGGGCGGCACAAAAAGCATGTCGCCGTTCCCCAGCAGGGCTTCGGCGCCCATAGCGTCGAGGATTGTGCGGCTGTCGATCTGCGACGCAACGCGAAACGCAATGCGACTTGCAAAATTCGCCTTGATGAGACCGGTGAGCACATTCACGCTTGGACGCTGCGTTGCCAGAATGATATGGATTCCAATTGCGCGTGCTTTCTGAGCCAGCATCGCAAGAGGTGTTTCAACTTCTGCCTGCACCGTCATCATGAGATCTGCAAGCTCGTCGATGATGAGAACGATGTATGGAAGAATCCCGCCTTCATACTCGGTGTTCTCAAACGCCACATCCGGCCGCTTCGGCGTCCTGAGCTTTGCACCTTCCTGCAGCTTGCGATTGAAATCCTGAATATTGCGCGCGCCATTTGCCGCGAGCAGCTCATATCTCTCCTGCATTTCCATCACGGCCCACTTCAAAACTGAAGCAGCGTCCCGATTGTCGGTTACGACTTTGTGCCGAAGATGCGGCAGAACATTGTACACCGACAGCTCCACCATTTTCGGGTCAACCATCAGGAAACGCAGTGTCCGTGGGGTATGGCGATAGATGAGACTCGTAATGAGCGTATTCACGCAAACCGATTTGCCTGAGCCGGTCGCTCCCGCAATCAGCAGGTGCGGCATTTTCGCGAGGTCGGCGATGACAGGCCGCCCTTCGAGATCTTTTCCAAGCGCGATCGGCAACGCCGCGCGAATGTCGCGGTACTCGCGCGATTCGATCATCTCGCGAAACGCAACCATTTCCGATTTCGGATTGGGCACTTCAACGCCAACAGCGCCGCGCCCCGGGATTGGCGCAACGATGCGAATGCTCTGCGCGCGCATGGCAAGCGCGAGGTCGTTCGCGAGGTTGGCGAACTGTCTCACCTTCACACCTGGCGCCGGCTCAATCTCGAACTGAGTCACGACAGGCCCGGTCGTCCGCCCCATCAACTCGCCGTCAACGCGAAATGTGCGCAGTGCGTCCATGAGCTTCACGCCCATTGCATCGAGCTCCCGTTTGCCGAGGTCTGCGTTGTGCGGCGGCGGCGGGGTGAGCAGGTCGGGTGACGGAAGGTCCTCGTCTTCCCCGACGATAAATCCTGCTGTGGAGTCAATGGCAGCCGCAATCCGCTCGTCCTGCGCAGTGCCGGCTGTTGCCTTCCTCTTGCGTGCTTTCTTCTCTGCGCCCGGCACTTCGTCGAGCAACGCGACGTCGATGGCCGGCATTTCTTCAGGCGTGGGCTCGTGAAGCAAAGGCTTCGAAACCTCTGCGCCCTCTGCGTCCTCTGCGTCCTCTGCGCCTCTGCGTAGCCCAGGGCGCAGCCCTGAGCCCTCTGCGCCTCCGCGCCCAATCAGGGCGCGAACGGGGTTCCACGACAACGTCGCCGCCATCAACGCACTGAGAGACAACACGACAACTATCCATGCCCCCGCTGCTCCAGCGAACTGAAGCAGGTAGAAAGCAACGAGGCTTCCCCACACACCCGACAGCGTGGTCGTTTCCCGGAGACCCCCTTCAACAACTCCGAGCGCAACCGGTAGCAGCACCACGAGCCCCAGAAGAAAAACCATCCAAGACCGGTCGGTTCGCTCGGCCAGTCTGCCGAAGAGACGGAGCGCGTGTGCCGCTAGTGCTACCGGAATGAGTGCGGCCGCGGGCCACCCCAGTATCCGCGACAGAGGATCGGCGAGAAGGTCGCCTGCCCATCCGAATGCTCCGCGTACGTCACCCGTCGAGCGGAACCGCGCAACGCCCAGCGTCGCCAGCGCGCCACCGAGAAACACCGCAAAGAGAATGAGAACTATTCCCGCCAGCTCCCGCTTGAGCGCGGAGCTGCGCGGAACAACCTCAGCGTTCGCGATCGGGGCCGAGTCGGGTGATCTGTCGTTCCTGGAAGATGGGAACAACAGGGTGCGAATCCACCGCCGCACACGCGACGAGGTCGCCGTCGAATCCTGCTGCGGCGAGCGCTTGCCCGTGCCCCGAGTCTTTGAAGATTTTCGCGATGTTGTCGCCATACTTCCTGTCGATCAGCGCGCACGCGTGCGCTGCGTCGTTTGCGGTTGCTGAGGATTCCGGTGGCATGACGGAGCGCACGTAACGCCCCGCGCACGCCGCATCTTCGAGACTAAAATGGCCTCCAGTGCCCGCGCAGACAATCGAAATATCCGTGGAGCGGAGTGCAGCGCGGAGCATTGCGGAGACCGCGGCGTGATTGACGTAGGATGCAATGACGATATCTCGCGCGCCCTGGAGACCTGCGAGCGCCCTTGTTCCATTGGTCGTGCTGATGATAACCGTCCGCCCCGCCACTGCTTCCGCCGTGAATTCAAGCGGCGAGTTTCCCATGTCGAAGCCTGCAATCGGAAGCATCCGGCGCTCGCCGGCGAGCCGGACCTCTCCCTTCTCGAAATGCTTCGCACGTGCAATGGCCTCGTCGACTTCCTCCACCGGAATTACGGCGCGAGCTCCATTGTTCAGCGCAGTTGCAATGCTGGTGGATGCGCGGAGAACGTCGATCACGGCGATTACGCGGCCCTGCGTGTCGCCAGGCGTGATCTCGCGTGGCGACATGAATACTTCGACCTTCATCTCACAGGTCCTTAAATAGCTCTGTTTCGCGTTCGAGGAACTTTGTGTCCACCTCTCCCGCCTGGAACCTCGGATTTGCCATGACACGGGCGAGGAATGGGATCGTAGTCGTAACTCCCTCAACGACGAACGACTCTAGCGCAACCTGCATCCTTCGCACCGCCTCTGCCCTGTCGCGTCCCTGACAAATGAGCTTTGCAATGAGCGAGTCGTAAAACGGCGGAATTACATAGCCGGTGTAGACGTGCGTATCGAGGCGGACGCCGGGCCCCCCTGGGGGATGAAACACCTCGAGCCTGCCGGGAGCCGGCTGAAAGTTACGCGAAGGATCTTCGGCATTGACACGGCACTCGATGACGTGCCCGCGAAAGGGCGGCGTCTCGGTTACCGACAGGACTTCACCAGCAGCCACTCGAATCTGTTCCTTCACAAGGTCAACACCGGTGAGCATTTCAGTAACCGGATGCTCGACTTGGATTCGGGTATTCATCTCCATGAAGTAAAACTTCCCGTCTTCCAGCAGCATCTCGATTGTGCCCGCGCCGACATAGTCGATGGCCCGCGCGCCGCGAATTGCAGCCTCACCCATTGCTGCACGAAGCTCTGGGGTGAGGGCCGGGCTCGGAGATTCCTCGATCAACTTCTGGTGACGGCGCTGAACCGAACAGTCGCGCTCGCCGAAGTGAATCACGTTTCCGTGGCGGTCCCCCATGATCTGGAACTCGATGTGGCGCGGACGCGCGAGATATTTCTCGACGTAAACTTCGCCGTTTCCAAACGCCGACAGCGCTTCAGACCTGGCGAGCTGAAACGCGCGGATGAAGTCGTCAGGTTCGGTGGCGACGCGCATTCCCTTTCCGCCGCCACCGGCAGCCGCCTTGATGATGACGGGAAATCCGATATCACGCGCAAAGACAAGTGCCTCTTCCGGATCTTCGACTCCACCCGGAGTACCCGGGATGATCGGCACCCCCACACTATGCATCGCGTTCCGCGCGGCTGCCTTGTCACCCATCACCCTGATCTGCGCAGCAGTCGGGCCGATGAAGGTGATGTTGCTTGCTTCGCATGTCTCCGCGAACTCTGCATTCTCGGCCAGGAATCCATAACCCGGGTGAATGGCATCAGCACCTGCAATCTCTGCAGCTGCGATGATGCGCGGAATCTTCAGGTAGGAATCACGCGCCGGAGCGGGTCCGATGCACACGTCGTCGTCCGCGAACCGCACATGCAGCGACTCGCGATCTGCCTCGGAGTACACCGCGACGGTCTGTATGCCGAGCTCGCGGCACGCGCGGATGACGCGGAGAGCTATCTCTCCGCGATTGGCAATCAGGACTTTCTTGAACATTTCCCGCCGACTGTCAGGATGCTACATCCTGCTGGATGTTGTCCCACGTGGTGTCACTCGCGCTGGCGACACCCTGGATTCGCAGTGCAAACTCGCTTGGATTGGTGGCGTAGTACAGTGCGTTTTCGTACGAAATGATATTCTGCTTGTACCAGTTCATGAGCGACTGGTCAAAGCTCTGCATTCCGTACTGCACCGTTCCCTCGGCAATCAGCTCCGGGATGTTGAGGGACTTGTTCATGTCGCGAATGTTGTCTCTCACCGCCGCCGTGTTGATCAGTACCTCAGCCGCCGGAACGCGGCCCGGCTTGTCAGACCGGGGAACGAGGCGCAATGACACCACGGCCTCGAGCGCGCTCGCCAGGAGAAAACGCACTTCCGCCTGCTGGTGCGGCGGATAGAACGAAAGAATGCGGTTGATGGTCTGCGTCGCGTCTGTGGTATGAAGAGTCGAGAAGACGAGGTGACCGGTGTCCGCCGCTTTCATTGCCGTGTCAAGCGTGTCCAGATCGCGGATTTCGCCGACGAGGAGAATATCCGGGTCCTGTCGCAGCACGCGCCGCAGCGCCTGGGCAAAGCTTGCCGTGTCGGTGCCAACTTCGCGCTGGTTTATGTGCGACTTGTTGTCACGATGCAAAAACTCTATCGGGTCCTCGATCGTGATGACGTTCGCGTTGCGGTTCTGGTTGATGTACTGAATCATTGCCGCCAGCGCAGTGGACTTCCCGGAACCCGTCACGCCCGTGACCAGAACCAGCCCGCGAGGCTTCATTGCAATCTGCTCCAGGATAGGCGGCAGATTGAGTTCGGACATCGTGTGCGCCTGAAAGGGAACAATCCGGAACGCGTAGGCGATAGTTCCGCGCTGCTGATACGCGTTGACGCGAAACCGGCCAATGCCCGGGACACCGAGTGCAAAATCTGCTTCCTTCATCTCGCCAAACTCCTTCTGGCGGCGCGGCGGCATGATCTGGTCGGCGAGTGTCTTCATGTCGTCCGAACGCATTGGAGCCATGGCCAGGTTCTTCAGTTCGCCATTTACTCGCAGTGTTGGCGCGCACCCCACTTTCAGGTGGAGGTCCGACGCATTCTGCTCGAGCATCAGGCGCAGCACCGTCCGATAGTCAAACGGAGCGCCGCCGCCGCCCGCCAGCGACTCGGAGACTGGATCAGGCATCGGGGTCGACCCTGAACAGCACCTGACCGTATTCAACCGGATGCGCATTTTCGGCGATTATTTCCTTCACTACGCCATCGAACTCTGATTCGATTTCGTTCATGATTTTCATTGCCTCGATGATGCAGAGAATCTGTCCCTTCGAGATGCGGTCACCGACTGACAGATACGCCTTTGCTCCCGGCTCAGGCGCTCCGTAGTAAGTCCCCACCATCGGCGACTTCACCTCGAGGAATCGGGTCTTCGCCGGCTCTGCCTTGACGGGTTCTGCGGCTGCGGGAGCCGGAGCTCCCTGCGCTGCCATCTGCATCGGCGCCATCTGCATCGGCGCCATCTGCATTGGCACCCCCCTCGCGGACTTCGACAACCTGATCTTCACACCTTTCTCGGATGTGATCTCTATTGAATTGACTGAAGATGCGTCGATCATCTCCAGAAGCTTCTTCACGTAGCGCAGGTCAATCACGTCCCTGACCTCCAGTCGGCCAGCAGGGTTGTTGGATTTATCATGGGACTTCAATCAGTTCCCGGGAAAAGATCGTCAGTAGCTGCGGGCCATTTTGCGAAAGGTGGACATCGTCCTCTATACGGACGCCTCCCCACCCCGGCCGGTAAATCCCTGGCTCTATCGTAACCACCGCGCCGCTCACCAGAACAGCCTCGGAAGTTCGGGCAAGGCGAGGAGATTCGTGCACCTCCAGTCCCAGCCCATGGCCGAGGCTGTGGCCAAACGCCTCACCGTGCCCGCAGCGGTCAATGTAGCTCCGGGCGAGCGCATCGGCAGCCATTCCGGTCATTCCAGCCCTTATCCGGGCCGATGCGACGCTGTTTGCCTCTCTCACGATTTCGTAAATATCGCGCTGTTCGCTCGTCGGGCTACCCACCGACAGCGTGCGGGTTACATCCGAACAGTAGCCCCCGTGCTGCGCTCCGAAGTCAAGCAGAAGGAAATCCCCCTTCTCCACAATCTTTGACGACGCACGAGCATGAGGAAGCGCGGAGCGGGCGCCGGACGCGACGATGGGCGGAAAGGGGGCCTCTTCACTTCCCTCGTCGCGCAGGGCCTTTTCCAGGATGCCCGCGATGGCCAGCTCAGACTGGCCCGCCTCGATCTGGCCGACTGCGCGAGAGAGCGCAGCTGTAGCGATACGTGCGGCTTCCGAGATGAGCGCAACCTCGCCGTCGTCTTTTGACTCGCGCAGCGTTTCCACCATGTTCACCTGAGGGCGCCATTGCCAGCGCGAACCTTCACCAAGGAGCCGCTGAAAATCGCGGTGAACGAGGTTGGCAGATTCGAATCCTGCAACCTCGATCGATGACGTTTTCTGCATCGATTCCCACAATCCGGCCCACAGGCTGACCGGTTCTATGCGCACCCGTGCGGTGTCGCCAACCTCATCCCCCGCCTGAGTTTCGTAGCGAAAGTCAGTGAACAGCCGAATTTCAGACCTCGTCGCCAGTGCAAGCGCGCTCGTGCCGGAAAACCCCGTGAGGTATCGGATATTCGGCAGGCTCGTTAGCAGAATGGCGTCGAGCCCCTGATCGAGGAGCTTCGCAGACAGAGCGGCAAAACGCTCACGCCGCATGTCAATCATCGCAGTCACGCATCCGCGCGGAGCCGGTTGACGAGACCGCGGAGAGCGAGCTCATAACTTTCGGGACCGAATCCACACACGACTGCCACTGCTGCATCAGCCAGTGCAGACTTACGCCGCTCTGCCTCGCGCGCGTAGATATTCGTCATGTGCACTTCCACGAATGGTACGGCGACTCCGGCCAGAGCGTCACGAATCGCCAGACTCGTGTGTGAGTAGGCCCCGGCGTTGACCAGCGCTCCGTCGACATTCCCACGCAGCGCATGGACTGCCTCGACGATCTCGCCCTCACCGTTGAGCTGCGTGAAAGACATGTCCGCACCCAGCTCTTCTCCCAGTGCGCGGAGGCGGTCCTCCAACTGTGCAAGGGTCGTAGTCCCGTAGAGCTCCGGTTCACGAACTCCGAGGAGATTCAGATTGGGGCCATTGATGACTGCAATCTTCACGACTTTGCCAGACCCTCGAGCCACTCCCTGAACCGCTGAAGATCTTCCTCCGACTCCGGTGCCACATCGGCAGATCCGGGTGGCTCGGCAGGTTTCGCGGCGCTCTTCTCTGCAGACGTTGGCTTGGGTGGGGTTTTTCTGAACTCTTCCAGTGCTGGAGACGGCGGCGCTGGAGGCGGAGACGGCGTAATAGCTGACGCCAGTGCGCCGCTCAACGCGAAAGCCGCACGCGAATCCTCTTCGTTCACCTCGGCATCGGGGAACATTCCGGCGAATGCATCCCCGGCGAGTGGGTATGACTCAGCAACGCCGGCGACCGTGACGGGCGACTCGGGTACCGCAGCGCGGGCAGTGAACGACCTGGCCGGTTCGCGCGCCGGCGGCTTCCTGGTTCGAAGCGTGGCGAAGAACTCTCGCACGGTTGGGCTGTCGGGCACAAAGTGAGGCAATTCGACATCCTCCGGCGGCATCGGTGAGTACGCTACGAGATGTGACCCATCTTCCCCACCCCGGTCAACATCGTCCGCGTAATCGTCGTAGGTGTCCGCATCATCGGTGTCCGCATCATCGGTGTCCGCATCATCGAAATCTTCTGTGGGGGCGCTCTCTGCTACAACCTCTTCCTCTGGCTCGAACTCGAGCTCGACCGGAAACGGATCGGCAACAGTCATGTCACCACTCACCGACTCGGCGACTTCGCCCACAACGCCTGGAAGCGGCGCGTTTTCAGGCGCGTCAGCAACGTCAGTCTGAGCCGTATCTGCTGAGGAGGTTGTATCTGCAGACTGAGTTGTATCTACCGACGGAGTTACATCTGCCAACGGAGTTACATCTACCGATGGAGTTGTATCTGCCGACGGAGTTTCATTCTCAGCAGAAACTGAGACCTCCACTGGAACTTCATCCTCGGGCGGGATTGCAGTCTCAACCGGGGTGTCATCCTCCTGGGGCTCGACATCGACTTCGACTTCGACGGCTCCAGCCTCAGCCGGGGGTGCATCCTCGTCGAGATCGTCGAAAGAAATTTCCGCGTCGGAGTCTCCTGAAAGCCCCGCGCCCCAGGAATCCGCGTCCCACGCATCCGCCGAGTTCAATTCGGTGTCGGAGAAATGCGGTGTGCCCGCGGCCGGTGTAATTGGATCGAGCGACAAATCCTCATCAGCCGTCAGTTCCGCCCCGATAAGCTCTCCCGACATATCGCCAAATCCCAAAGTGTTATCGCCTGTCGCTTCGAGCGGATCCTCAGAGATGATTGGTTCGGTTTCAGGGAACGACGATCCTGATTCGATGGGAGGGAGCGCTTCTTCATCGGCGGGAGGCAGCAGCGAATCGGCGTCGCCAGAAAGGTTGGCTGCGGTCGATGTCGGAGCCTCATCAGATGCCGCGGGATCGGCAGGAATGGACGACTCGCTTTCCGCATCGCCGCGCTCGAGTTCGCCAATGCGGTCGATGATGTCCTGATCGCCGGGGTGCTGGAGCGCCAGCTGACGGTAGACTTCGAGCGCGGAGGAGCTGTAGCCCTGTCTGGCGTAGAGCTCAGCCATCGTCCTTGTGAGAAATGGGGACAACTCGTTGGGAGGAGTCTTTCTCCATGGCACGTCTGCGTCGTCGGCCGGTGGATCCTCACTGGTGTCGTGGGCGATCGAACTATCTGCAGCGGCAGGTTCAGTAGCAGGTTCTACGACTGTTTCGCTCGTCAGCGCAATTGCCGGCTCCGTCGTGGGATCCGTCGCCAGTTCGGTTACCAGATCCGCCGTCGGTTCAGTTTCAGGTTCCGTCAACTCGGCGAGATAAGCCGCAGCTTCGGTGTCGTGCGGATTGGCATCGAGCGCTCTTGAGTACCAATGCCTCGACTCGCTGTTCTCGCCGTTCTGCCTGGAAATGTCGCCGAGGTATTTGAGAACGACGGCGTTGTCGGGGTCGAGGGAGATTGCTTTCTCGAAAGCTGCGCGAGCTTCCTGGGCGCGACCAGCGTCGTATAGGGCCTGGCCGTAAACAACGTGGCCGCTCATGTGCCCCGGCTGCTGAGCCAGATGAGCCCTGCAGATTGCAATGGCCTGTTCCGGGTCGCCTCCTTTCCTGTACTCGTTGGCAAGCGGTGCGAAGTAGCGCCGCGGGTTTTCGTGGAACTTCTGCCTGAGCTCGTCGATCCGGGTGGATCCCTGCATCAATGATCCTCTGCGTTATACGTCCATTCAGTCATCCCGGACGGAACGGGTCAAGATACCGTGTTTGCGACGGGGGCGTCAATCATGAAGGGGTCACCGCGAGGCGTCGTTGCGCTGTGAGCAGCCTGGATTTCGGAACACGGTACCTTTTCAGCTTTCAGCTTTCAGCTTTCAGCAGTCAGCGGCCAGCGCTCAGACTCAGCTTTCTGGCATCCGGCCTGCCAGCGCTCAGCTATCCAGCTACTGCGCAACTGAATAACTACATAGGTACCAGTGGCCAGCCTGATGAGCGACCGGCTTCGAGCTCGTTTTGGATCAGCTATGAGCTTTCGGCGTCAGGTTCGCGCGCAGGTAGCCTGGGTTATCGGAGCCGAAGCGAGATGCAGCCCGATTTATCGAATTCAACGGGTGGCGCGTTCCACGCTGAGAGCAATGCCTTGTCGAGCTCAAAGCCGTCCGCTGAACCAGAACTCGCTCGTTGCCGGGCGCTGACAAAGCTGGCAACTGGTACCTATGTAGTTATTCAGTTGTGAAGTAGCTGGACAGCTGAGCGCTGGCAGCCCGGATGTCAGAAAGCTGGCAGCTCGAGGCTGAGATTTCCCGGAACCGAACCTCCACCGAAGTCGCGGTTACCTTGCTTTTACGCCTGCAAAGCCGATAGTTTGCAAGGCTGTACACCCAAATCTTAGCGCCCTTTTTTCAAGTCCCGCGAGGAGTAAAGCGCCCGTGCTGCAATCAATGCGGAGCTCCGCAAAGTACATCTGGATTTTCCTCATCATATTTTTCGTCGGGGGTTTTCTCCTCGCCGAAACGTCGGGCCTCATCGGTCGCGGCCCTGTCACGTCCACGACTGCGGTTGCCACTGTCAACGGCCAGGATATCCTTGCTACCACATGGTATAACGCCACCAGCGCGATGGAGCAGCAGGCCACGCAGCAAACGGGTCGTGGTGTAACGCTCGATGAGCGTCGCAGGCTTGGCGACGACGCGTATGACCAGCTCGTCGGAGAAGCACTGCTTCAGCAGGAGTACCTTCGTCGGGGCATTCGTGTAACCAATGAAGAAATTGCCGAAGCCGCGCGTTACGCGCCGCCGCCGCAGCTTCAGCAGAGTCCCGAGCTTCAAACCGACGGCCGCTTCGACTTTGAGAAATATCAGCGCTTTCTGGCGAGCCCGGCCGCGCGACAGGAAGGACTCCTGCTTCAGCTCGAGGCCTACTACCGCGATCAGATACCGCGTGAGAAGCTGTTCGAGCAGGTCGCCTCGGGAGTTTACGTCAGCGATCAGCGCCTCTGGAGCATATGGCAGGACACCCGCGATACGGCCCAGATGTCCTACGTAGTGTTCCGCCCCGAAGCCGTTGCCGACAACGAAGTCACTGTCCCCGCCTCGGAGATCAAGGACTACTACAACAAGAACAAGAAGGATTTCGAGCGCCCCGCCCGGGCCGTGGTTTCGGTGATCAGTATTCCGCGGTCCGTTGCCCCGGCAGACAGCGCCGCCGTGCGTAGCCGGCTTGCGGCTCTTCGCGAGCGGATTGTCGCGGGAGAAAAGTTCGAGGACGTAGCCAAGGCAGAGTCAAGTGATTCCGCCTCAGCGCGTGACGGCGGATTCCTCGGCCGCGGCACCCGCGGCCGCTTTGTTCCGCAGTTCGAGAATCCTGCATACGCCCTCGGTGTCGGCGAAGTGTCGCAGCCGGTTCTCACACCTTTCGGGTACCACCTCATCAAGGTGGATGAACGGAAGGGTGACACCCTCGCTCTTCGTCACATCCTTCTCCCGATCGCGCAAAGCGATTCGGCGGCAACTGCGACCGACCGTCTTGCAGATAAGCTTGCCGGCATCGCGGCCTCGTCAGACAAGCCGAGTGCTCTTGACGACGCCGCAAAGCAGCTCGGGCTTCCAATCCGGCGCGGATCTGTTCTCGACACCGATGCACTCACTATCGATGGCAAGTTCATCCCGAGTGTGGGCCCCTGGGCGTTTCAGGGTGCCCGAGTCGGCGAGACCAGCGAGTTGTTCGACGCCGAGGATGGCTACTATCTCGGACGGCTGGACTCACTGGCGAAGGGAGGAGTGCCATCGCTGGAACAGGCGACGCCTGACATTCGCGCGGTTCTGGCCATTCAGAAGAAACTCGACAAGCTGATGCCGCGTGCACAGCAGGTGGCGGCTGAAGCAGCTCGGACATCACTCGAGGACGCGGCGAAATCCGCCGGGATGGACGTGAGTCAGACTGAGTCGTTCACGCGCACCAGTGGCGCTGCGGGAGTTGGTCGCCTTAACCAGGCAATCGGAGCGGCGTTCGCGCTTCCGGTGGGCGCTGTGAGCGCGCCAATTCGCGTCTACGATGGAATCTTCATCGAACGAGTAGATCGGCGTGTGGTTCAGAGCAAGGCTGACTGGGAGAAGGTGAAAGCCGCTCAGCGCGTTCAGGTTACGCAGCAGCTGCGCCAGCAGCGAGTTCGCGATTTCCTCCAGAATCTGCGCGACAACGCAAAGATCACGGACCGGAGAAAGGAGATTCTCGCTGCAAACAGGCAGGCGGTTCAGTAGAACGACGAAGAACAAAAAGGGGGGAGAGTCATTGACTCTCCCCCCTTTTTTTGCTCCTGACCTAGATCAGCCGTTTTGGCTCGGGGCGCTTCTCTTCCGTACGAGCGGCGGGCCGGTCTGTCAGATCGGGCTCGTTAAGCCGGTTATCCGCACGCTTCGCGGCGTCGCCATCAATGCCCTGCGTCGCTTCGTTGATATTCTTCTTGAATTCCTTGATTCCCTTTCCCATCGATCCCGCGATCTCCGGGATTCGCTTCGCTCCGAAAAGTAGAAGCACGATCACCAGAATGATCATGATCTCGGGGAAGCCAAGATTGCCTAACATCGTCTATATCTCCTAGAAGAGCGAACGCGCAATCAGGTAGGCAATCAGGACGCCAACCAGACTGAGCAAGGAAACGTCAAGTGCGATCGGGCCGAGCGCAAATCTGATGATGATGAGATCGACGGGCAGCGGACCCAGGGATGGTGTTACACCAGTGGTGAAAAATTCCTTCGCTGCGCCCGGCGGCAGGAATTTCCTGGAGACCTGCGTCAGCAGCCCTCCGGTGATAAAACCGGCAGAGAGCACGATAGCATGAAAAACTGCTCCGCGCCGGGATGCTCCACGAGGTGGCATTATGCGTGTCGCTCCATCACATATGAAATAGAGTCAATGAGCGCTCGCCGCGCTACGGTATCGGGAAGTCCGGCCAGCGCCTCCCGGGCGAGTGTGGCGTAAACTTCTCCCTTCTGCCTCGCATACTCCAGTCCGCCGTTCACCGTCACTATCTCGATGACGCTTGCGACTTCTGCCTCGCCCGGGTCGTCGTTGGCGAAAAGGTCCTGAACTATGCGCCGCTCCGCCGAGCTCATCACGCGCATTGCCGCAATGAGAGGAAGCGTCACCTTGTGCTCCTTCAGGTCGAGCCCAGTCGGCTTGCCGGTCGTTTCCTGCGCTTCCGTATAATCGATCAGATCATCAGCAATCTGAAAAGCCATGCCGAGTGCATCCCCGAACTGGATGAGCTGCTCGCGATACGCCGGGGCACCAGCGAGCGACCCGACTTCGCAGGCAGCAGACATCAGTGACGCCGTCTTCGATCGAATCAGAGCGAAGTAATCGTCTTCCGAAAACGAGAGCGAATCATTCACTGCGAGCTGCCGCATCTCGCCGATGGTCATCTCCGTCGAAGCGCGCGTGATTGCCCGCAGCGCGCGGATGTCCCCGAGTTCGACGAGCTTGGTGAGCGCTATCGAATAGAGGAAGTCACCCATGATCACCGATATCTGGTGAGTGAAGAGTGAATTCAGCGTCGGCATGCCGCGTCGAAGCACGGAATGATCGACGGCGTCGTCGTGCACAAGCGTCGCAAGATGGATAAGCTCGATCGCGGCGGCCAGAGTTACGCCGCGATCCTCGGGATGGCCCTCGACCGCACTCGACAGGAGCACGAGCGACGGCCGGAACATCTTGCCGCGCATCGTCATAAGGTGATCACCCATCTGCGCAACCAGCGGCGCTTCGTGAAGCACGGCCGCAGCCATCTCTTCAGTGACCTTCTCGAGCTGCTCGCTGACCGAGGCCTGTATCCGCCTCAGCGTGTCCTTCTCGGTCGAAGTGTCCGTTTCACCCGTCCTGACGGAATCCGCCAGGTTCATCTGGATGTCTGGGCCAGGGAGTTCAGGCGCTCCGCCGCGTCTCTGAAACCGATCTGCGTCGCGAGCACGCGCTGATAATATCCGGCAGCCTCCTCAGGCCGCGAAAGTGTTTCGGCAGCAAGCCCCATGAGATAGAGCACTCCGACGAGCTGCGCATCAGACATCGACTTGTCGCGCATGAGTTCATTCAGCACCGTGATAGTCACAGCCGCTTCGCCCTTATCCATGAAACACTGCCCGATCGCTTCGCACGCGCGGACGCGCTCGTTGGCGCCGCGCGATGCCTTCTGGAATGAGCCGATTGCCTCGTCTAGAAGTCCCATTTCGCGGAACGCAATGCCCAGGTCGTAGTGACTGCCGAAATCTTCCTCATCGACATTTCGCGTTATGCCCGCCTTGAACTTGTCGAGCATCTCCACAAAATCCTTCTGCTCGTCATTCTCGGGTTCCTCGTCGTGCGCAACCATCCGGGTCGAAGCAGGCGTGCGATTGCGTTCCAGCCAGTCACCGAGATCCACGAACTCGCCGTCAGTGCCCGCACCCCAGACCTCCTCCTCTTCTTGCTCGGGGAACTCGAGATGCAGCTCCTGGCGCACCGGCTCCTCAACGGGTGTCTCCGCGTGTGCCTCGGCGTCGCCGAAATCGGGGAGGTCCACGATCGTATCCAGGTCCATCGGAGCCGGAATATCGGAAGCCGCAGTGTCATCTTCGTTATCCGGAGGAGAGAGGAACACGAGCTCACTCTCGACCTCTGATCCGAAGTTCTCTTCTTCTGCGTCACCTGCTTCAATGCTCTCATCGGCGAGCGAGGTGAGCTCCAGGCCTTCGGGTACTTCAGCGCGCGGCACCACTACAAAGCCTTCCGGTGCTACCGTCTCCTGCTCCAGGATCGACTCCGGCGCAGACTCTTCAGTTGTGTCTGCTACAGCGGCTTCGTCATTGATTGTCGCACCAGAGGCCACCGTGGGAGCGCTGTCGGACGGAGCCGCCGCAGCGCTCTCGAAATCCAGGTCGAGAAATACCAGGCCTTCCTTCTTTCGCGCGATCGCGGGCGTTGCAGAACGTTGGGGCTTGAAAAGGGGATCGAGCGCCTTCATCCTCTCGAGCGTCGCCGTAGCTTCTCCCGAGCGGCCTTCGGCCTCGAGCGTGTCGTACAGGATTTCCAGCTGCTCCAGTGCCTCTGGTTTGCGGTCAGCCCGAGCGAGCTGGTCGGCAAGCATCAAACGAACATCGTCCTGGCCGGGGCAGAGATCGGCGAACTCCTTCAGCGCACGAAACGCTTCGTCCATCTTGCCGAGCTTCTGCATGCGATCTGCATACTCGAGAAAATTCTGCTTGGCATCGCTGTTGAATCCCTTCTTTGCGCTGATGATGCCGAGCTTGTAATAGATGACTGTGCGGCCGGGTGAGTAGCGAAGGATCTTGTTGCACAGCGCAATTGCGTTGTTGAAAAATCCGCCTTCCGCGTAAAGATCTGCCGCCTGCTCGTAGTATCCCATCGCCTGTTCGATGTTGCCGAGGCGGTAGTGAATGTCGCCGACGCGATTGTAGAGTGGGACGTCGCGCTCCTCGTCAGCGGCGCGCGCGGTGGTGAGCACCTGCTCGTAAAGCTCGAGTGCTTTGTCGAACTGCTTCTTCGCCTCGAATTCGGCGGCTTTTTTCTTGAGCTTGGCGTTGTTGGACATCTGGTATGCTGAGACGTGAACGCGCGCCGGCCAGCTGGCTCAGCGCGAGTGATTCAAGTTATCCGAGGGCGTGGGCAAGTAACAGGGTTTCCCCCTTGCCCAGCTGCCAATACAACGACGATCTCCATACCAATACGGTATCTCACGAATATCTTCCACGTCCCACAGAACCAGGTCAGCAGAGTATCCCGGGGCAATCTGGCCCGCCGATGCGGCCAGCCCGAGCGCCGCAGCCCCGTTCACGGTAGCGGCCAGAAACGCCTCGGCCACAGACATCCGGAGCTGGCTCACCGCGAGAGTCAGAATCAGCGGAAAGTTGAAAGTGGGGGATGTTCCGGGATTGAAGTCGGTGGCGAGCGCGACGGCGGCTCCAGCGTCGATGAGGCTGCGCGCGGGCGCCTGGCGCTGCCGGCCGAGGAACAGCATGGTTCCCGGGAGTAGCGTCGCTACGGTCTGGGAGGCACCGAGCGCGGCAACTCCCTGGTCGGAGATGGCGGCAAGGTGGTCGGCTGAAACAGCTCCCAGCGCCGCAGCGAGTTCGGCGCCGCCGTGCCCTTCGAGCTCGTCTGCGTGGAGTTTGATGCCGAGACCCGCCGCTCGTGCCGCGGTCAGTACGAGCCGCGTTTCCTCGGGCGTGAAAACTCCGGGCTCGCAGAACACATCGGCAAACTGCGCCAGGCCTTCGCTCACTACTGCGGGGAGAATTTCCCCGACCAGCAGTTCGAGATAGTCGGCGCGCTGCGACGCCGCACCGCGAAATTCCATCGGAATCTCATGCGCTCCCAACCACGTCGGCACCAGCCGAATCGGCAACTCGCGTGCGAGACGCGCAATGACGCGGAGGGACTTCAGCTCGTCATCGAGCGAGAGTCCGTAGCCGGACTTTATCTCGATCGTCGTCGAACCGTACGACGCAAGCTTCATGACGCGAGGCAGTGCCAGGTCGAACAGTTCATCCTCTGTCCGCTTTCTGAGATCCGCCACCGAAGAGTGTATGCCTCCTCCGCGCCGCGCGATCTCCATGTAGCCCACGCCTGCTGCCCGCAACTCCTGCTCATCGTAGCGCGCTCGGCCGAAAATTGCGTGGGTGTGGGAATCAACCAGTCCCGGCGTAAGAATTCGCCCGCCGCAATCGATGCGCCGGGCATTTGGATACTGCCGGGCAAGGTCGTCCTGCGCGCCCACAGCGACGACTAGCTCACCATCGACGGCCACGGCCGCGCCGGTGAGAATTCCGGCATCCTGCATCTCTGTTCCACGACGCGCGCGCGGCGGACCCGCGCACGTAATGACCTGTGCCGCGCCCACGAAGAGAAATTGGGTCACGAGTACGGCGATGCCATCACATCGCGTATTCGGGAAAGCCGGATGGGAGCCTGCGCCTCGCCACGGCACGCATAAAAACAGTCGTTGCACTCGATCGGCTCGTACTGCTTGAACTCGGTCCAGTGAAAGTCTGTTGGAAAATCGGGACAGCGTTTTACGTGACCCATGGGATCGATGTGGATCGTGCGAATTCCGGACTGACACGCCTCCGTGATTTCTCCGCGGGCGTATTTCGGGATTTGTCGCAGGTAATAATCTGAACTCGTGATGACGCCGCGGTGCCTCTTCTTGTACGACAGCAGCTCGGCGATTACCTCGTCCAGCTCCTGCATTTTCTCGTCGCCAATGAGGCCATCGCGATTTCCGTTCTTTGAATCGGTGTATGAACTGAAGTTGACGCCAACCTTCAGCTCCTTCGCGCGGTGCACGATCGGCATCAGCTGGTCGAGATTGGAATCCCGAATCACGGTGTTGAACCGGATGCTGTTCACTCCAAGAGAGTGCATGCGCGGTATCACGTTGAAGATCTTCGAGGACAGTCCAGGAATTCCGCGGGCGTCGTCATGCCTGGTGTCGAGATAGTCGAGTGAAATGTTGAACTGGTGGATTCCTGCTTCCCACAGTGACTGGGCACGCTCTGCGGTGAGCATGCCCCCATGCGTGATGAGCGTCGAGTACTGCACCTTCACCGCCCTGTCCACCGCGCCGACGATGTCTTCGAGGTCGCGCCTGAGCGTCGGCTCTCCGCCGGTGTAGGTGATCATCATCGGATTGAAGTATTTCGCGGCGTCCACGAAACTTTTCACCTCGTGCGCCTTTGCACTCGATTCGGTTTTCCAATAGTCGCAGAAACCGCAGCGCGCATTGCACCTGAGGGTTACTTCGAAATGCACCAGGACCGGCTTGCGAACGACTGTGAGGTAAGCGTATTTGGCGAGAAAAACAGGAACATGCCAGGGGCGGAACTTGCTGGAGAGCAT
This sequence comes from Gemmatimonadaceae bacterium, assembly GCA_046593625.1. Classification (GTDB taxonomy): domain Bacteria; phylum Gemmatimonadota; class Gemmatimonadetes; order Gemmatimonadales; family Gemmatimonadaceae; genus UBA4720. The sequence goes on from JBKJNN010000113.1 coordinate 20,175, forward strand.
CTAGTTGAGCATCGGAAGATCTATCTCGTGAAGGCGAGCGGTTGTAACGGCGGTTTCGTAGCCGGCATCGGCATGCCGGGCGACACCAATGCCGGGATCATTTGTCAGCACTCGCTCGAGGCGAATGCGCATTTCGGGTGTTCCGTCAGCAACGATGACCTGGCCGGCGTGCAGTGAGTTGCCTATGCCTACACCACCTCCGTGGTGGAACGAAACCCAGGACGCTCCGCTGGCGACATTGAGCAGTGCGTTGAGAATTGCCCAGTCAGCGATTGCATCGCTTCCATCCTTCATCCCTTCGGTTTCGCGAAACGGCGATGCCACGCTCCCGGTGTCGAGGTGATCCCGCCCGATTGCAATGGGAGCGGAAATCTCACCGGACGCCACGAGGTCGTTCAAGGCGAGTGCAAATCGCGCCCGCTCGCCCTGTCCGAGCCAGCAGATGCGAGCAGGCAGACCCTGAAATGAGATCTTCTCGCGCGCGAGAGTGATCCATCGGCGCAGCTGTGCATCATCCGGAAACAGTTCGAGCACGAGGTCGTCGGTGCGTGCGATGTCCTTCGGATCCCCTGACAATGCAACCCATCGGAAAGGCCCTTTCCCCTCGCAGAAGAGCGGGCGCACGTACTCGGGCACAAATCCAGGAATATCAAACGCGTCGGCCAAGCCTGCGTCGAACGCCACTGTGCGGATGTTGTTGCCGTAATCGAACGTGACTGCTCCGCGCTTCTGGAGATCGAGCATCGCCTGCACGTGCACCAACGCGGATGCAGTCGAGAGTTCCACGTACCGCACAGGATCTGCTGCGCGGAGTGCGAGTGCTTCTGCGAGTGGCATTCCTGCGGGGACATAGCCGTTCAGCATGTCGTGCGCACTTGTCTGATCGGTTACTACGTCAGGGATAATGCCGCTCGACGCGATTGCAGGCACGAGATCGGAAGCATTGCCAACGAGCCCCACGGACAGCGCCGACCCTGTGCTTCGCGCTTCCTCAATCCAGCGCAGCGCCTGGTCCAGGTCGTGCGTTTTCCGGTCGCAGTAACGGGTCTCGATTCGCTTGTCCACGCGCGACTCATCCACTTCAATTGCAAGCACAGCGGCGCCCTGCATGGTAGCGGCGAGCGGCTGCGCACCGCCCATTCCGCCGAGCCCGGCGGTGAGAACGAAACGGCCGGCAAGCGATCCGCCAAAATGTTTCGCGGCGACCGATCCGAAGGTTTCATAAGTGCCCTGCACAATTCCCTGCGAGCCGATGTAGATCCATGAACCGGCCGTCATCTGACCGTACATTATGAGGCCCATCGCTTCGAGCTCGCGAAACTTTTCCCAAGTCGCCCAGCGTCCCACAAGATTGCTGTTTGCGATCAGCACTCTGGGGGCGGATGCGTGAGTGCGAAACACCGCTACGGGTTTGCCGCTCTGAACGAGAAGGGTTTCATCGTTCTCGAGACGCGTGAGCGTACTGACAATTGCATCGAAAGATTCCCAGTTCCGAGCCGCCTTCCCCGTGCCTCCGTACACAACGAGATCCTCGGGACGCTCAGCCACCTCGGGATCGAGGTTGTTCATAAGCATTCTGAGTGCCGCTTCCTGTTGCCATCCCTTGCAGGAGATGCCCGTTCCGCGGGGTGCGCGGATTGGCTGTCGTCCCGGACCGGCCTGCCCGGGGGTCGTTTTCACGACCGTGTCAGTCATTCGCGCCCCCGGCAAAGCGGCCGTTCGCAATCGCTGTGGAGAGTGCCTCGATATCGTGCGTGAGGATTCTGTCACGCGCGAGCGGCTTGACGATTTCGCGAGCGGTACGATGCCCGGCGAGCGCTCCTCTTCCGGCCTTGAGCGGCGCGCGAAAATCCAGGCCCTGTGCCGCACACATGAGCTCGATTGCCAGAACGTTTCGCACATTGTCTATCACACGCCGCGCTTTCCAGGCAGCACCCATCGACATCGGGACGACATCCTCGCGGTTGCCATCGGTTGGAATAGTGTCCACGGTAGCAGGATGTGACAGAACCTTGCATTCGCTCGCGAGCGCTGCTGCGGTTACCTGCGCCATCATGAAACCGGAGTTGACGCCCGCTTCATCGACGAGAAACGCCGGCAGGCCCTGGTTGAAATCGGGATGCACCAGCCGGTCGATCCTGCGCTCAGAAATCGTCGCAAGATTCGTCATCACGATTGCAAGGAAATCCAGCGCCATCCCAACGGCCTGGCCGTGGAAGTTTCCGCCACTCAGGGTCTCACCATTTTCGAACACGAGCGGATTGTCGGTGGCCGCATTCATCTCGCGCGTGACGACGGCTTCGATCCAGTCGAGTGCATCCTTGACCGGACCGTGAACCTGCGGCATGCAGCGAAGGCAGTAAGGGTCCTGTACTCTCGGATCCCCATGGCGGTGGGATTCCCTGATTTCACTGTCTTCCAGCAAATCGCGGAGCAGCGCGGCGGAGGATGACTGTCCAATCTGTCCGCGTGCGTCGTGTATGCGCTGATCGAATGCGACTGGAGTGCCGAGCAGTGCCTCGAGCGACATGGCGCCGGCTACATGTGCGGTGTGCCAGAGAATGATCGCGTCTCTCACTGCAAGCGCGGCGATTGCCGTGTGCGCCTGTGTTCCATTGATGAGAGTGATTCCCTCTTTAGGTTCGAGCGTTGCCGGCTCGAGACCATGGTCTGCCAGGACATCGGCCGCCGGCCGGAGTTCCCCGCCGCCAACGGAAAGCTGGCCTTCACCAATCAGCGAAACACCGAGTGCTGCGAGAGGGGCCAGGTCGCCGCTGGCGCCAACGCTTCCCTGTTCGCGAACCGGCGGCTGAATCCCCGCGTTGAGCATCGCTATGAGAAGATCAACCAGCTCTGGCCGGGCTCCTGAAAAACCTTTCGCGAGCACGTTGGCCCGCAACAGCATCATGGCTCTGACTTCCCGCTCGGGAAGCAGTGGTCCTATCCCCGCCGAATGGCTCCTCACGAGATTCACCTGAAGCTCGGCGAGACGGTCTGGAGCGATCGCGATCTCTGACAGTTTTCCAAAGCCCGTAGTAACGCCGTAAACAACGTCGTTGCGCTCGACGATCCCGGCTACCACATCGCGCGTGGCTTTCATTCGCCTTCGAGACGATTCCGATAGTTCGACACGCGCACCGTTCACCGCAACGGAGTGAACGGCATCGATGGTCAGGTCGTCCCCGGTCAAACTGCAATCGCGTTTCAACCAGTTCATCCTTCGTTTTTCTCCATCTGTGTCATCTGTGGCTCCGAGGTGGGACGCCATTCGCGACCAGCGACTACTGGCTGGTGTCGCGATAAGTCTGCCGATCGAAGTTGAACTTGATATCCGGCTGCGCGTTCAGGGCGATGAAGAAATTGAATGCAAAATTCCCATTGGGCGCGCGGGTGAATGCAAAGATAGATCTCCAGTCATGGAGCTCTCTCTGGAGCGTCACGGAATGGCTCGCGAACTGGCGCTCCTGAAAATCGTAGAGCGTGCTCCAGGTGGCCGACCACTTTGGTGTCAGATGAAAACCCGTGTTGGCCGAGAGTGTTTCGCGCGGAGGAATCTTGACGAACGGGCCACCCTGCGTCAGGCGGCCGACCGGCTCAGCACCTACAGGATTTGTGGACTGCTGAAAAATGCATGCGTCGTAAACAAAGCCGCGCGGAATCAGCGCGCAGCGTTCGCGGGGATCAATTACCACGACCTCCCCATTCCCGACGGGCGGGCGCTGGCGGGTGGAGCTGAACGTGAACGCCGCCTGCCACGTCTGCATCGCCGGCACCGAATACTGACGATTCCGAACAGAGGTGCCTGCAACTGGAGTCGAAGCCACCCTCTGCTCGAGGGCGTCTGACGGGCCGGGCTCCAATCGCTCAGTCTCAGGAGAACCCTGCGGTACTGCCCGTCCAAAAATTCTCGTGAGTGCGCCAAAAATTCCGGAGTTTCCGTTCACATTGAATGACGCATTGATGGAAGTACGAAACGGCTTGAATTTCGCGCTGTCGCTCAGGACGCTCCCCTGGAAGAGCGAGTAGTCGATTCCCGCGTTGAACCCCGGCAGCAGGTCGGAGTTGAACTGCATGCCGAAATTGTCGGTTGTGAAGCCAGACCCCCCGGTCTTTCGCTTGCGCTCAAAGTCGTAGGAGAGCGGCGAGAAATTGAGCCCGATCAGCTTCACCTTGCGCGCCTCAGCCGTGCTCGACGTGTCCTTCGACCTCATCTTCGCCTCGAGCACCTGCGAAACCGTTACCGTTACCTGATTCTGCGCGAGCGAGCCAAGATAACCGCGAGGATCGACGTTGAGCGCAGACAGAAACTCATTGCTGACTGTTGCCGCAGGCGCGTAACCGTAGCTGATCTGCGGAGAAATGGAATGCCTGAACCTGCTGATGCCTCCGATTCCGGGAAAGAGACCAAAAAGGGTCGGTGACGCCGACACTCCGTAATTGAGCCGCTTCGATTGATGGACGAAGCGCCCACCCGACTGCTCCGTCCTCACCCAGTACGCACGCGGGTCAACGTTGCTGATCCCGATACTCGGCGAAAGCTTGAGTGACGACGACAGGAGTTGCGGCAATCCAAACGACGTGCTCCAGTCAACCTCAGTGCTGTAGGTTCGCGCAAAAATGCGTTCAACCCGGTTGTTTGGCGCGCTCTGGTCAATTACCTGGATACGCACAGGCGTGTTGTTTTCCTGATCAGAGACACGCAGGGTGTTGCTGAGCGTGAAGCCGAAAATCTTCACCGGAGTGTTGAAGCCGAGTGTGGTTGCGCGTGTGTCGCTCTTGAGGCGGGTGCTGTCGAGCACCCCGCCCAAGGTCGCATACCGATACGCAAACTCACCGTTCCGATCTACATTAAACTGCTGCTGATTGGCTACATTCAGCGAAGGTGTCCAGTCGAAATTCTTTCCGAGTGAAAGCGTCGGGGTGCTGATGCTGAAGTTGGGAAAATCCTGAGTGACCTCATCCCTGCCAGGATACTGCCGACGGCTGCCGCCAATGCTCACGGCAGCTGGCCCAAACTGCTGCTGGTACGCTACTCGGCTCTGAATGGTAGCCAGAACCTGACGCGGATCGAAAGTGTTCTGCCGCTGGAGCGCTGTGCTCGTGACGTAATTGATATCCGTCGTCAGCCGCGTCGTCTGCGAGAAATCCTGCTGGTGAGCCCATGACAATGCCGTGTTCCGCGTCCCGTCTCTCTGCCAGAGCTGCGACACTCCGAGCCGCCCAGTCAGGAACCGGTCGAGCCAGCGGTAGCGCCATTCTCCGTTGAGACGAAGCCAGCCCGGGTCACCTGCTACACCCCCCGCTCCACTTCTCCAGTCGAGCGACATCTGTCCGTCCATATAGTCGCTAAATGCGAAATAATAGCCGAGGTTGTCTACATGGCGCCGGTATGACGGACTGTTCCTCAAAATTTCGCTCACGCCAAAGCGGGGAGTGAGCAACCCGCTCCTCCGGCCAGAGCGCATGTCCTGAAAGATGAACGGAAGCCAGAACACCGGCACATCAGCGATGTAGAGAACAGCAGGGCGCGCCACCATGATGTTCTTCGAGATCAGCTTGATCTCCTTCGCAGCAAAGTGGTAATCGGGAATCGAGTCATCACAGCTCGTGATCGATCCGTTCCGCGCATAAAAGGCAGTTGACTGCCCACCTGTCGTATCGTTCACAAACCCGGCCGCCGTGCCGAACACGTACCACTTCTCCCCGCTTTCAATCGACGTGCTGATGTTGGTAACCGTCCCGCGCCGAGTTTCCACGTTGTAGCGCATCTGCCCGAGCGCAACCACGTCGGCGCTTCCCCGCGCGGGATCGCGCAGTATCAGCGTATCTCCGCGCGCGAGAACGATCTTGGTCGAATCGTTATAGGTGATGGTGTCACCCACAAGGATGGTCGCGCCACGGCTTACACCCGCCGGGCCACCTTCCAGGTAAAGAATCCTTGACGTGGCATCAAAGGTCACCTTCACTCCCTGATAGCGCGTCACGTCATAACCGGGTTTGGTCAGCAACGCAGACGTCAGGGAATCCGGCTCCGCCCACTTTATCAGAACTTTCGCCTGAGTTGAGTCAAGGCGGGTCGAGTCGCTTACGCCGGACGTATCGCCCAGCGTGCGCGGAGTCGGAGGCGTCGCGGGACGCGGCCTGTTCACCTGCGCACCAGCAGACATCGCAGTGAGCATGACGGTAACCAGCGCCAGAACCTTCACGGGTTGACGCCCAGCCTGCGCGGCTCTCTCGAATCATCAGCCGCCGCAGCGCGCGCGCGCCGTTCAGCAACCAGCCGCTCGGCCTCAAGCTGCTCCTCTCGCTGACGCCGCCTTCGCTTCCGTGTGACCATATGTGAAAGCACGACCCCGAGCTCGAACAACATGTACAGCGGGCCTGAAAGCGCAAAAAGTGTCGTCGGGCTCGCATCGGGTGTAATGAAAGCAGCCGCGGTCACGCACACTACCACCGCATGCCGGCGGTACTTCGTAAGCGTGCGAGGCTCCACGATTCCGAGCGCCGACAGCAGCAGGATCGCAATCGGCAGCTCGAACGCCACTCCGAACGCCAGCATCATGCTGAAGGCAAAATCGAAGTACTGAGTTGCCTCGATCATCGGCGTCAGCGATTCCGACTCGAAGCTCGTGAAGAACTTGAGCGTAAACGGCATCACCACGAAATACGCCAGCGCCACACCTGCGAGGAACAGCACGACCATTCCCATCAGGGTGGGAATTATTACCCGCTTCTCCTCCGACTTCAGCGCCGGGGCGAAGAAACCCCACAGTTGATATCCGATCACCGGTGTCGCCAGCAGCAACCCGCTGATCAGCGACGCATTCAGGATGATCTTGAAGGAGGTTCCCGGATGCGTGTAAATCAGGCTGCCATTGCGCAGATACGGCTTGATCGGCTCAGCAAGCAGTCCAACGAGATCGAGTTGCTTTTGCGACAGGATGACGAAAGAGGCGATCACTCCAATGAGGATCGCCCCTGCTATCCAGAAAAGTCGCTGCCGCAGCTCCTCGAGATGGTCGAGAAACGGCATCTCCGTCTCGGGCACCACGCGAACCTTCGCCACAGTATCAGCCCATCACGCGGAGCCGCTCGCGGGCGAGTTCCGCCTCGTCCGATTCCGGGTACTTCTTGATGAGATCGTTAAAGAGTCGCTTCGCGGCAACAGTCCTGCGCGCTGTCTGCGCCATTACCCCGCGTTTGTACATCGCAGTTGGAGCCCGCGGCGAATCTGCAAACAACGCCACAACCGACGCGTACGCCGAGTCAGCCGCCGCCGTCGTCCCCTCCGCAGCGTGAGACTCGGCAATCAGAAATTGCGCGTCTGCCGCCAGCTCGGATTCAGGGTAGAGCCGGAGAAGATCCGACAACGCAGAGCGCGCCGAGCCGTTAGCACCGCGTGTCAATTGGTCGCGGCCAATACGGTAGAGCTCTTCCGCACCCGGTTGTTCGGCAGGAGTCGGCTCAACGCCGCGCGATGCCAGCCCAGTGTCCGCCTTCACCGGCGTTGCCGCAGGAACTGGAGCGGGTGCGGAGTTGCGGATTCGAGTATCGATCTGCGACCGTAGTTCCCGGAGGCGTGCCTCACTCTGGCCCGTCACTTCCAGTGCCTGGCCAACCTGCTGGCTTATTCCACGTACGTCCGCCTGCGTCTCGGCACGCAGACGCGTCATGCGCTGGCTCAATGCCGAAACGGAATCATTGAGATCCCGCAACGTCCGCAGTATCTGCACGAGCTGCGTCGCCCGCACCGAGTCGGCGGTGGCCGCCTCGGCGCGGCTCACCGACACGTCATCACGAACCTCGTCGAGCTGCGCGATGGACGCGAAGCACCCCGAGGTTGAGACGACGGCCAGAACAACCATCGCCGCTCTTGCGAGCCGAGTCGCAGCACTCACCATCATGATCCGGAGAGCACCTCGAATTCGGCGCGCCGGTTGAGTGCCCACGCCTCTTCAGTGTGCCCCTGAACAGCCGGACGCTCTTCGCCCATTGTCACGATATCCACTCGATCCTCGGAAATTCCGAGCGCCGCGAGGTACCGCTTTGCTTCCGCTGCGCGACGGAGTCCGAGCGCGAGGTTGTACTCGTCCGAGCCGCGTTCGTCTGCATGTCCGGTGATTCGAATTCGGAGATTCGGATGACGAAGCAGCACGGGCGCCTTGTTCTCGAGCGCGCTTCGCGATTCGTCGGCCAGCGCCGATTCATCGAGGTCGAAGTAAATCGCATTCGCGAGCGTTGACCGTTCGGTCGCGGATACCGGTGCATTCGTTGCCGGTCCGGCAGCAGCAGCTGCCGCGGCTGCGGCCGCCGCAGCGTTTCGCGCTGCTTCAGCGCGTGCCATCGAGTCGAGTCTGGCCTGCTCTCTGACAAGACTGTCGGTGTTAATACGGCGAGGTGCGGGGCGGCTCGATGATTTTTTCGAGCAGCCGGCTGCCACGATCGACACAGCGACGATGATACCGAGGATCCGTAAAGTTGAGTTCATTTTCCGTAGTGCGAGAGGGATGAAGTGATGGGAACGCTTCAGGGCGTTCCGCCGATCATCGGAGACCACGCCGACAGTCGCGCCCCTGAATTGCGCGTGAGTTGCCGGAACCGCCCGGATTCCGTGTCAAGAATCCAGATCTGCTTGGAGCCGCCCCTCGTCGAGGAGAGTGCCAGATGGCGTCCATCCGGTGCCCATGACGGTCCTTCATTCTCTCCGTCGCTCGTCAATTGGCGCGGCTCCTTGTCGCGGACATTGATCATCCACACTTGAAAGTCGCCATTTTGCTGCTCGTACGCGACTGTTCGCCCATCCGGCGACCAGTCTGGTGCCGCGCGATAACTTCGGACCCCCGGGGTAAATGGAGTCAAAAGCTGCACATTTGCCCCGTCCGCATCCATTGTATAAATCTGCGGAAACCGTGATCGCGACGAGAAGAAAGCGATTCTCCTCCCATCCGGACTGAAGGTCGGCGAGCCGTTGTCACTGCCCCGGCCAAACGTAAGTCTTTGCACAACACCCGGAGAGTCGGCAACGACCATCATGAGATCAGTCCCCGATTCGCTTCCGCTGGCGTACACGATGCTGCGACCGTCATGCGAATACGCCGGCGTGATATTGAGTCCTGCGCCACTGATCTTGCGCGATTTTCCTGACGAGAGATCGAACTCCTCCAACTGCGTGCCTGCGCCGCCTTCGAGAAACTTCGAGTAGACAATTTTTCGCGCTGACGGGTGCCAGGCCGGAGACATCGAGAGTCCCCGCTTCGTAATTGCGACGTCGTTGAAACCGTCACTGTCCACGACTCGGATGAGCCCGCTGTGAACGTACGAAATTCGCGACGCTGCGATTCCGCTCTTTCCGGTGATCCAGCGCTCCACTTCATCGCTGATGCGATGAATGGACATGCGCTGCGTATCGATTGCTGCGTTCCGCGCCGCCGAATCCTCGCGGGCAACCCTCGCTGCGGTCCGGACAATCGAAGCGGCAACGGAATCCCGACGGTCCTCGTCATATCGCGCGATGTTCCGCTTGAGGTAGGCCACCGCTGCTGAATCTCGCCGAAGCGAATCGCGCACTACGAACCGCCGGTCGCGAGTGTCCTTGGTAATGCGCGGACGGCGCATGATGTCAGCGCGGACCTTGTATGAACGGTAGACCGAATCGCGTAACGCTTTTTCGCGCGCGGACGTTACGGCCGAAATCGAATCGACGAGTCCTGCATCGCGATTCGCGGGCACACCACCAACCCTGAACTCGCGCGCATCCATCCTTCGTTTGGCGCCGACGTTATACACCGCGACATGAATCCCCGCAGCCGTTCTCCGCGGCTCGACAATGGCAACCACGCCAAGGTTTGCGAAAAGTCCGTAGTTGTACTCCTGCCCAGGCCCCGGTGTGAGCGATCTCAGCGTCATTGGATCGAGCACGAGGGGAGTTACGCGGTCACCATAGTCCAGGTCGCGCTGAATGATCGCCCGCACTGAATCGTCAGGTGACTCGTCGGTCGGCATCACAATGACCTTGGGGGTGGTGCCGCTCGGATAATTGAGGCCGATGCGTACGCCTGGCGCAGGGGTTGCGGGCTCCTGGCCGCAAGCGCGAGTGCTGACGACAGCAGCGGCAGCAACGGCAACAAATGCCGTGACCATCAGATAACGTTGATTCATCTCAATACGCGGGGATCAAAGCTGAAAACGACAGGAAGTGCATCGTCGTGAAAACCAT
>JBKJNN010000153.1:0-22373 GCA_046593625.1 Gemmatimonadaceae bacterium
GCGGGTTGTCTATGGAGCTGCACGAGAGGATGCGTCCATGCTCAACTCCGAAGAAGGCCCTGGATTGTCGGAATCCTATGAGTATCTCGAAGACCGGGGTATCGAGATCGTGCGCAACCTCCTGCGGGACGAAGCCAGGGCTGTCCTCGAGCTCTATCGATCGGGCGGCGGCAGCATCTACAACGGCTGACTGCCGACACGCATCTTCCTTCCGCGGGCAGAGCGTGACAACCTTCCCCGCATGACGACAGATACGATGTTCGCCGAAGCCCAGTCCGCGCTCAGTGAGGCGAACCTGAGGTTCGCCGCCGCTCACCCCGGCGAAAGCCCCGGTCGCCAGCCCGTTCACACGGTTTATGGTGGCGCGCAGCTCTTTGCCGCGGATTCGGTTCCAAAACTCGGCGCAATCGCGCTTCGCTCCATGGACCAGTACGCAGTCGATGCAGCGATGCTCGGAGAAGCCGTGGACATTTCGAGCCACCCGGCGCTCGCAACAATCGACCAGCGCGTGCGCGAGAAACTGAAACGCGAGCCCATCGAGGACTTCCGCATTGACTTCGAGGACGGCTACGGAAACAGGCCTGATGCCGAAGAGGATCATCACGCCGGAGTAGTTGCCGCGGAGCTCGTGAAAGGCATGAGCGCGGGAACTCTCTCACCGTTCATCGGCATGCGCATCAAGCCGCTCAACGAAGAACTGCGAGTGCGCAGCATACGTACTCTCGATCTCGTGCTCACCGCCCTCGTCGAAGCGGGTAATCTTCCTGACCGCTGGATTGTCACCATCCCCAAGGTCACGATCATCGAGCAGGTGGACTACACAGTCGCGGTGCTGAACCAGATGGAACAGAAACTGGGGCTTGCTGCCGGTTCCCTTCAGTTCGAGCTGATGGTGGAGACACCGCAGATAATCCTCGACCGCAACGGAACCTCCCTCCTGCCCCGCGTGCTCGACGCATCAGACGGCCGGCTGCGCGGCGCGCACTTCGGGACGTACGACTACACCGCAGGCATCAACATCACCGCAGCGCACCAGCGCATGCAGCATCCCGCCTGCGACTTCGCCAAACACTTCATGCAGGTTGCGTTTGCTGGCACCGATGTCTGGCTCTCGGACGGATCCACCACGGTCATGCCGGTTTCGATTCATCGCGCCGCAAAGGATGCCGCACTGACACCCCAACAGGAGCGCGAGAACGCCGCCAGCGTGCACGCCGCCTGGAAGCTTCACTTTGACGACATTCGTCATTCTCTTGCGGGCGGCTTCTACCAGGGATGGGACCTGCATCCGGCGCAGCTCGTCACGAGATACACGGCTCTCTACAGCTTTTTCCTCGAAGGGATCGATGCCGCCGGCGTTCGCCTGAGCAACTTCGTCGGCAAGGCGGCGCAGGCCACACTCGTTGGCGATGTCTTCGACGACGCAGCGACAGGACAGGGACTGCTGAACTTCTTTCTTCGCGGAATCAATTCCGGCGCCATCACCGAAGAGGAGGCGCTTTCGATGACTGGCCTGACCGCCGACGAATTCAGAAGCCGGAGCTTCGTCAGCATCATGAAAGGAAGGAAATGAGCCCGGGATCCATCGAGCTGCTCGATCTCGCGGCACGATTGATTCACGTCATCGCGGGAATCATGTGGGTCGGGAACTCCCTGCTCTTCAACTGGCTGGATCGCAGTCTCGTCTCACCGGGACAAAGCCCGCAAACGCAGAAACCGTCGGGAACTATCTGGCTGCTCCATAGCGGCGGCTTCTACTACGTAGAAAAAACACTCCTCGATGGAGAGAGTCTTCCGGCGCCGCTGCACTGGTTCAAGTGGCAGGCGTACACCACGTGGCTGAGCGGTGTTGCACTTCTCATCGTCGTCTACTACGCGGGTGGCAGAGCCGTTATGGCTAACTCCTCGAGCGCCTTTCCCCTCTCCCACGCCCAGGCAACACTCATTGGAATAGGAGCCATACTCGGCGGCTGGGCCCTCTACGAAGCAATGCAGCGGTTCGTCGCGCCACGCGCACCTGCCGTCGCCTCCGCAATTTGGCTCACGGCATTCATCGCCCTGGCGATTGCTCTCACTCGCGTGCTGGACGGCCGTGCAGCGTTCCTTCATGTGGGCGCAATGCTCGCGACGATCATGGCCGGCAACGTGTTCTGGACGATAGTTCCTTCACAACGGGAACTCGTCGCTTCTGTCAGAGACGGAGGCACGACCGGTTCCGCCGTTTCTGCCCGCGCCAAACGGGTTTCCATTCACAACAACTACTTCACGTTCCCTGTGATTGCGCTGATGGTCAGCAATCACTTCTCTGGCATCTATTCACATCGTTACAGCTGGGTGTTGCTGCTCCTCATAGTTGCGGCGGGCGCAGGAGTTCGGCACGTGCTCAACATCCGCTGGAACTTCGGCGAGTGGAAACCGGTTCTTGCTGCAACAATCGCCGTGAGTCTCATCGCGCTCTGGATGACAACTGAGCTCGGCACGCAAAAACTTCAGGAACCAGTTGCCACCAACACCGCACCCGCAACGTTCGAGGACGCGCGACATATCATCGACAGGCGGTGTGCAGTCTGTCACTCCGACAGACCAACCGATCTCACGTTCGGCGCATCACCCGCAGGTGTTCTGTTCGACACGCGCCAGCAAATCGAATCGCGAGCGTCACGAATCCGCGAGCGTGCGTTCGTGAGCCGCACAATGCCGCCGGCCAATAAAACAGGCATCACGGATGAGGAACGCGCTGTGCTGGGACAGTGGGCAGCATCGCTTCAGAGCGCAACGCGATAACTCGCGTGATTCTTGCCTCTCGTAATTCTTCCCTTTAACGAGATGCGGAGAGCAAATGAGTCGTGAACCTGGTGCGTAGATCGAAAAGCCGAAGTCTCGTCAATCGAGCACTTGCCGCAATCGCTCTCGCCGGCGCGGTCGCATGTGGTTCGCCCGCTACTCTGCCAGTAACCGCAGGCATCGGCCCGGCACCGACTCTTCCGCCGCCGGACCACTCGCTCATTCCAGTCATCAAGGTTCTCAGCGCCAAGGCATGGAAGAACGGAGCACAGCCAACCCCTGCACCCGGGCTGTCCGTGATGCCGTTTGCCACTGGACTCGATCACCCCCGCTGGCTTCACGTACTCCCGAACGGCGATGTACTTGTCGCCGAGACGAATGCGCCAAAGCGGCCTGAGGACGGCAAGGGGATCAAGGGATTCTTCTTCAGATACTTCCAGAAGAAAGCCGGCGGCGCGGTGCCGAGTGCAAATCGAATCACGCTGCTTCGCGATACCAACGGCGACGGCATTGCAGACGCTCGGTCGATTCTGCTGGCAAACCTGAATTCACCGTTCGGCATGGATCTCGTGGGTAACTCTCTCTACGTCGCGAACACCGACGCAGTGATGCGATTTCCCTACGCGACTGGAGATACCGTCATTTCATCTGCCGGAACTCGCCTGGCCGAGATTCCCGCCGGTCCGCTCAATCACCACTGGACGAAGAGTCTCATCGCAAGCCCCGACGGGTCGAAACTCTACGTGGGTGTAGGCTCCAACAGCAACGCAGCCGAGAACGGTATCGACAAGGAAACCGACCGTGCAGCGCTCTGGGAGATCGATGTCGCGACCGGAGCACACCGCGTCCATGCCTCCGGCCTGCGCAATCCTGTGGGAATGGCGTGGGAGCCATCCACCCGCGCATTGTGGGTGGCAGTAAACGAGCGAGACGAGCTTGGCAGCGATCTCGTTCCGGATTACATGACGGCGGTGGTACCCGGCGGATTCTACGGCTGGCCCTACAGTTACTTCGGAGGCCACGTCGACACACGAGTGAAGCCTGAACGACCCGACCTCGTCGAGAAAGCCATCGTCCCGGACTACGCGCTCGGTGCTCACACCGCATCGCTCGGCCTGGCATACGCCGGACAGACTACGCTTGGCGGAGTATACAGGGAAGGAATGTTCGTCGGGCAGCACGGTTCGTGGAATCGAAAGCCGATCAGCGGCTACAAGGTGATCTTCGTTCCCTTCCTGAACGGCAAACCGCTCGGCAAACCAGTGGACGTGCTGACCGGCTTTACAAGCAAGGGCGGCGATGCGATGGGCCGCCCGGTGGGCGTTGCAATCGACAGGACAGGCTCACTCCTTGTAGCTGACGATGTCGGCAACACCGTGTGGAGGGTCACCGGGGGCGCTCCGTAACCCCGCCAGACTGATAAATTTCAGTCGCTACAAGCCGGTGGCGCATAGACGAACCAGGAGACGAGCCGTGGACAATCCATCTGCCGAGGAAAAGCACTACTCGGCGGACTTCGACAGTTCGCGGTTTGCTTCGCTGATTGCCGACGCGCGCACGCGGGCAGCCACGGAAAAACGGAACGTTCTCGTCAGCATGTCCTTTCGGACGATTGGCGCTGATCCGCTCGAGGCGCTTGGCAACCTGTTCCGCGCCGCGGATTCGGACAGCGAGGTTGCTGCCCAGACCGACAACTGCATGTACTGGGCGCACCCGCGCCAGGACTTCGCGATTGCCGGCATCGGAGCGGCGGCTGTGGTCTCGCCCTCAGGGACGAACAGATTTGCCGAGGCCGACGCGGGCTGGAATGCGCTTGTGGATGGCGCCCTGGTGGATGGCTCGGACGAATTGCTAAGCGGACTCGGTCCGATCCTGATGGGTGGATTTTCCTTTGATCCCGGCGGGCCATCGACTGAACAGTGGCGGGGTTTCCCGGCTGCGAGACTGGTCGTGCCGATGGTATCCATCCTCTCCGTCAGGGGCGATTCGTGGATGACAGTCTCTTCTGTGGTCGAACCGGACGGGCGATCTGACGTTCAACTCGAGACGGTGGAGAAAGTTCTCGCCGCGATCGTTGCCGGCCATGAGATCGAAGCTGAATCCGAGGACTGCGCCAGCGATCTCAATTTTTCGGAAGCCCGATCACCTGGCGACTGGCACGGACTCATCCTGAGGGCGGTGAATGAAATCAAGGCAGGGTCGCTGGAGAAGGTGGTCCTTGCCCGCTCGGTGAATGCGAGCGCCGATTGCGACATCGATGGCCTTGCTGCTGTAGATCACCTTCGAACGCAGCATCAGGATGCCTTTGTCTTTGCATTGTGGAGCGAAGGCCGCCTGTTCGCGGGAGCGAGCCCGGAGCGGCTTGTTCGTCTCGACGGTCGCGACATCCAGGCAAGCAGCCTTGCTGGCACTGCGCCTCGTGGTGAAACCGAAGCACTCGATGCTGAGCTTGCTGCGCAGCTCGCGGAGAGCGCCAAGGACCGTTCGGAGCACGCAGTGGTGCGCGATGCGCTGGCAGAGAGGCTCGGGGAGGTGTGCGATGTAGTTGATGCGCCGAGTGAGCCGGTGCTGCTGACGTTGTCGCATGTGCATCACCTTCACACTGCAGTTCGAGCTCATTTGAAGGAGGGTTATTCACTGCTCGATGTGGTTGGGCTTCTGCATCCGACGCCGGCTGTTGGCGGCACGCCGCGCGAGGCGGCACTTGAGTTCATACGGGAGTACGAGCCGGTCGACCGGGGCTGGTATGCGGCTCCCATCGGGTGGGTTGGCCGCGAGTGTGGCGAGTTTGCCGTAGCGCTTCGCTCCGCTGTGATAGATGGATCGGAGGCGAGTCTGTTTGCCGGCTGTGGAATCGTCGGAAGTTCGGATCCAGAGCTGGAGTATGCCGAATCGGTCCTCAAGCTCCAGCTGATGCGCGCTGCGATAGAGGCGGGATTGTCGCTGTCACCCCACTCCTCGACCGTGGACAGATGAACGAGACAGCGGACCGGGCGGCATTTGTGTACGTGGGCGCATTTGTCGAGGAGCTCGCGCGAGCGGGTGTGCGGCATGTCTGCATATCGCCGGGCTCTCGTTCAACTCCGCTCGCCCTTACCGTCGCGAGGCATTCCGGACTTCGCACGTGGATGCATGTTGACGAGCGTGCGTGTGCATTCTTCGCGCTCGGACTCGCGCGCGAGGTCGGAGAAACTGTCGCCCTTCTGTGCACCTCGGGAACGGCGGCCGCGAACTTTTTTCCGGCGGTGGTCGAAGCGAAAAGCGCGGGTGTACCGCTGCTCGTGTTGACGGCCGATCGTCCGCCCGAGCTGCGCGAAGTGGGTGCAGCCCAGACGATCGACCAGAACAGACTTTACGGCTCGCATGTCAAGTGGTTCACGGATGTAGCACTTCCTGAGGCCACGCCTGACCTGCTCAGGTACGTTCGAACGCTAGCGGGCCGGGCAGTGGCATTGTGCAGAGCTGTTCCCGCAGGGCCGGTGCATCTCAATTTTCCATTCCGCGAGCCGCTCGTTCCCATGGCCGTCGAGCCGCCGCCTGGTCTCGATGCTGCTGACTCGCTGGCGTGGAATGGACGGTCCGATGGCGAGCCGTGGGTGCGGGTCGTGGATTCGCAGCCGATACTGGAAAGTGAACAGTCAAAGCGCATCGGTTCGAAGCTCCGCAATGCACAGCGTCCGCTGATTGTGTGCGGTCCGCAGCACGACAGGGAACTCGGAGCCTCACTATCCGCGCTTGCGCAAAGGTTGAATGCACCATTGCTGGCTGATCCACTTTCGCAGGTTCGCTGGGGATCTCATGACCGAAGTGGCGTGGTGGACCGTTACGACGCGTTTCTCAGACATGACGTCACTGCGACTGCTCTCGCACCAGATCTTATTCTTCGCGTTGGCGGGGTTCCCACCTCGAAGGCGCTGCTTCAGTATCTGAAGCGCCACTCGAATGCTCCGCTGATTGTCGTGGACGCAGCACGCTGGCCCGACCCCTCGCTCGAAGCTCATGAGATGGTTCACGCCGACCCCGGAGCTTTCTGCAACGGCGTTCTTGCCGCACTTGGCGATAAGCGAGCCGCAAATGGCACCGGTGGCTGGCTCGATCAATGGTCCCGGGTCAATGATGCCGCAGGTAACGCACTCGAGAGATACTGCGAAGCGGTTGACGAGCCGTTCGAGGGAGCAGTGCTTGCTGATGTCGCCGGCGCTTTGCAGGACGGTGCCGCGCTGTTCGTGAGCAGCAGCATGCCTGTTCGCGATCTGGACGCGTTCGCGGGGGGTGATGCGCGAGACATCCGCGTGCTGTCCAACCGCGGCGCCAACGGCATAGACGGCGTTGTCTCCAGCGCACTCGGCGTCGCAGCCTCAAGGCGAGAGGCCAGTGGCGGACCGGTAGTGCTGGTGATAGGCGATCTGGCGCTCTATCACGACATGAACGGCCTGCTCGCAGGAAAGCACCACGAGCTCGACCTGACAATCGTGCTCATCAACAACGACGGGGGCGGGATCTTCTCGTTTCTTCCTCAGGCAGCAGAGACCGCGCATTTCGAAACTCTCTACGGAACACCTCACGGTCTGGACTTCAGGCATGCTGCCGAACTTTACGGCGCGGCGTACACGCTCGTGAGCAAGCCGGGCGAATTACGGGATGCTGTTGAAGCAGGCGTGAGTGGGCACGGCGTGCACATCGTGGAGATTCGTACCGATCGGTTGCGCAATGTCACTCTTCACGCAGCCGCGTGGGACGCCGTGGCCAGTGCCCTCGCAGATCGCTGAATTCATCCGCTTATCATCATGATTCCGGAAGAGATGGACGTCGATGCGGGCGACGGGCTCATATTGCACGCGCGAAAAAGCGGAGATGGCAACGGGCTGATACTGCTGCATGGATTCACAGGTTCATTGGAGACCTGGGCTCCGTTCGAAGCACAGTTTGCGGCTACCCACACTGTAGTCGCAGTAGATATGCCCGGCCATGGACTATCTTCCGCGCCGAGCGATCCTGAGCGGTACTCGCTCGACCGATTTGCGGATGATCTCGCTTCGGTTATGGACGCGATGGGGTTGGAACGTGCTGTCATCCTGGGATACTCGATGGGCGGACGTGCTGCGCTCAGGTTCGCCCTGCTGCATCCGGAACGCGTGTCAGCACTAGTGCTGGAGAGCGTTTCACCTGGATTTGCCGACGCCCTGCGTCGTAAGGAGCGAATCGATTCCGACGCGAGTCTCGCGGAGTCGCTCGAACGGGATGGGATCGAACGGTTCGTTGACCGATGGGAACGACTGTCGTTATGGGATAGCCAGAAGAATCTTCCCGCCCGGGAGCGGATGCGTCTACGCGAACAGCGACTCCGCAACAGCCCGCGCGGGCTGGCAAACAGCCTGCGCGGTGCCGGGGCCGGAGCGTTGCCCGCTCTCGAAAGCCGCCTCGCCGATATCTCTGCTCCTGCGCTGATCCTGGCCGGGGAACTCGACGCCGCGTACACGCACCACGGTGCCGTTCTCGAACGGGCGATACCGCATTCCAGGATGTCCGTTATTCCGCGCGCGGGCCACGCTGTGCACCTTGAACAACCAGTGGCCTTTGCGCAGGCAGTAGTGGCATTCCTGACGCAACTTGCAGAACCTATCATTTAGGTTGGAGCGGGTGAATTGAAACACCCGCATGAGTGGCATATAGAGGAGATCGAATGAGCGCTGAGTGGAAGACAATCAAGGAGTACACCGATATTCGCTACGAGCGGCTGGGTGATGAGCCGATTGCAAAGATCACTATCAACAGGCCCGAGGTGCGAAACGCGTTTCGCCCCGAGACCGTGAACGAGCTGATCGACGCGTTCAACCTCGCACGCGATGACATGACGACAGGAGTCGTGCTGCTTACGGGGGAGGGCGAGCATGCGTTCTGCTCCGGCGGAGACCAGCGCGTGCGCGGTGAAGGCGGATACGTCGGCGGAGATCAGGTTCCCCGCCTCAACATCCTTGACGTGCAGAAGCAGATCCGTTATCTGCCGAAACCCGTGATCGCTGTCGTCGCCGGGTACGCGATTGGCGGGGGCCATGTTCTGCACCTCGTTTGCGATCTCACGATCGCTGCCGACAACGCGCGATTCGGCCAGACCGGCCCGCGCGTAGGAAGCTTCGACGCAGGTTACGGCGCCAGCTATCTCGCGCGTGTGGTGGGCCACAAGAAAGCGCGCGAGATCTGGTATCTCTGCCGGCAGTACAGCGCGCAGGACGCACTCGATATGGGACTCGTGAACACGGTCGTACCGCTCGACCAACTTGAAGCCGAGTCGCTTCAGTGGGCGCGTGAGATCGTGGAGAAGAGTCCGATGGCGCTGCGTTTCCTCAAAGCCGCGTTCAACGCTGACACCGATGGGCAGGCGGGAATTCAGCAGCTCGCAGGCGACGCGACGCTGCTCTACTACCTCACCGAAGAGGCGAAGGAGGGCAAGAACGCTTTCCTCGAGGGCCGCCCGCCCGACTTCTCGAAGTTTCCGCGATTTCCGTGAGCACAGCGGCCGTCGATCGCGTTTCGCCGAGCCGGGCGTGGCTCATGGCGTCGCGTCCGGCCACTCTGCCTGCGGCGGCCGTGCCAGTTCTCGTCGGAGTGGCTGCGGCCGTGAGTGAGGGAGCGGCGCTTCGACCAGTAGTGTTCGCCATCACGCTCGTCGCCGCGCTGCTCATTCAGGTTGGGACAAACTTCGCCAACGACTATTCGGATTTTCATCGCGGTGCGGATCACGAGGGCCGTCTCGGTCCCACGCGAGTCACCCAGAGCGGGCTGATCAGCCAGTCTGCCGTGAAAACTGGAATACTCACCGCGTTCGGGTTGGCTGCGCTCTTCGGCGCGGGGCTCGCGTGGGTCGGCGGGTGGCCGATCATCTTCATTGGTCTCTTCTCCATCCTCTCTGGTCTCGCCTACACCGGGGGCCCATTCCCGCTTGGCTACCACGGACTTGGTGATCTCTTCGTCTTTGTGTTTTTTGGACCCGTCGCGGTAGTCGGGACCGCGTATCTGCAGACGGGAGCGTGGAGCATGCATGCGCTTCTGCTCTCGATTCCCCTGGGACTTCTCACGACCAACATCCTCGTCGTGAACAACCTTCGAGATCTGCCAACCGATGCTGTCGCGGGAAAGCGTACGCTCGCGGTGCGCATTGGAGACCGTGCGACCCGGATGCAGTACACGCTGTTCATCGCTGCGGCGTATCTGGTTCCGCTGATTCTTGCGTTGAAGAATCCGTCGTTTCGGTGGCTGCTTCTAACTCTGCTGACAATTCCACTTGCGGTAAGTCTCGTGCGCCGAGTCGCAGGTGGAGTCTCGGGCCGAGCTCTCAATCCCATCCTCGGCGAAACCGGGCGCCTCCTCCTCGGCTTCGGTTTTTTGCTGGCACTTGGTTCAATTGCCGAACGGATCTGGTGACCGGCGAGTGACGGTTTTTCCTGACTGGCTTGCGAGTCGCGCGGCAACCGTTCCCGGCCGGCTCGCGATTGTTTTTGATGGTCGCGCGATGACGTTTGCAGAGCTCGATGCGGAAGTCTCGCGAACCGCGAGGCGGCTGGCCTCGCTCGGCGTGCAATCGGGGAGTCGAGTCGCGACGCTGGTTCATAATGGGATTCATGCTGCGATACTGCCTCATGCGGCTCTCAGGCTTGGCGCGACGCTAGTGCCGCTGAACGTTCGGTTGAGCAGGGCAGAGTTGGAGTGGCAGCTGAGTGACGTGGCTCCGGGGCTGTTTGTCGTTGACGGGCATTCGCTGGACTCGGGGATTGTCGAGGGTGCTCCGTGCCGGACAGTTGGCGTCGATGACGCTGCGTCAGAGGCGCTTCGGAGTGCACCGCTCGATGAGACGGCCGAAATGGATGTCGCGCTGAGGTTATCGCACGACGGCGAGTTTGTGCTGGCGGTCATATACACATCGGGCACAACGGGCCGTCCCAAAGGCGCAATGCTCACGGTTTCCAATTTCTGGTGGAGTGCGATCGGGTCTGCGCTGAACCTTGGGGTGCGTGCGGACGATCGCTGGCTGGCGTGCCTGCCGCTCTTTCATGTGGGCGGGCTCTCCATCATCCTGCGGTCGGCGATTTACGGGACGACTGCCGTGATACATCCCGGCTTTGACGCCGTCGCAGTAAATGCGGCGATAGACAATGAGGAAATCAGCATTCTTTCTGTCGTTCCCGTGATGTTGAGTCGCATGCTCGATGCGCGGAGCGACAAGTCGTATCCGCAGACGCTCCGTTGCGTGCTGCTTGGTGGTGGTTCTGTTTCGAGTGAGCTCCTGAAGCGATGCGCGGCGCACGGAGTCCCAGTGGTCCAGACTTATGGACTCACCGAGGCGTGCTCGCAGGTAGCAACGCTGTCGCAGGACGATGCATTGGGGAGACTCGGATCTGCCGGGAAGGTTTTGTATCCGAACGAATTGAAAATTGCCGAAGCGGAAAGCGGCGACGGCGAGATCATGGTTCGCGGCCCTATTGTAATGGCCGGCTATGCCGGTAATCCTGAGGCATCCCGTGAGGCCATGGTTGACGGCTGGCTCAGGACCGGCGACATCGGCCGCATCGACCATGATGGCTACCTCTACGTGCTCGACCGTCGCGACGATCTCATCATCACCGGCGGTGAGAACGTCTATCCGGCGGAAGTCGAGGCGGTACTTCTGTCACACGATTCGGTGGATGAGGCGGCGGTTATCGGGATCGGTGACGAGGTATGGGGACAGCGCGTGGTCGCCATTGTCAGACTGAAGACTGATCAAAATGAGTCGCCGCTTCTGCAACACTGCGCATCTCTGTTGGCGAGTTACAAGGTTCCGAAGGAAATCAGATTCGTCACCTCGCCCCTGCCGCGTACCGCATCCGGCAAGCTCCAGCGTGCCGCACTTCGCGAGCAGCATCTCATCACCTGACGCTATCGGGCGTCGAAGCTGCCTTCGCGGACGGTGATGTTGTCTATGAAGTCAATGTCTGCTTCCACCCCAAGTCCCGGTTTCGACAGTGGTACCTGCACACATCCCGAAGAGTCCATCGTCCACGGCGTCTTGATGACATCTCTGGCCCAGTAGCGTGAGCTGGGGGAGAGATCTCCCGGCTCGGTAAAATTAGGAAGGGAGGCAAGCGCGACGTTATAGGCGCGGCCAATACCGGATTCGAGCATTCCACCGCACCAGACAGGGGTTCCCGCGCCGGCGCACATATCATGGATTGCCAGTGCCTGCTGGAAACCACCGACTCTGCCGGGCTTCACGTTCAGAACTCTGGCACTGCCAAGGGCCAGCATGTTTTCGGCAGCCGCCGCACCCGGTATGCTTTCGTCGAGACACAGGCGCGTGGAAAGTCGCCGCTGAAGTTCGGCATGCTGTACCAGGTCGTCGTGCGCCAGTGGTTGCTCGATCATGGAAAGGCCGAGTTGGTCGAGACTCTCGAGCGCGGTCACGTGGGCAGCGTCACTGAGCGAGTAGCTCCCGTTTGCATCAACGCTGAGCGCGAACGATGGACCCAGCACCTCACGCGCAGCACGAGCGTAATCGACATCGAAGCCAGGGGCGATCTTGATCTTGATTCTGCGATAGCCATCCGCGGCAGCGCGCTTTACGCGGTCTGCCAGTTTTGGGGGGCTCGCGTGAACTCCCAGCGCGATGCCGGCTTCTACAAACTCCCGCGGGTGCGCTGGACCGTTCGCCTCGCGGGCGGCTTCCTCACAAAGCAGCGAAGCAAGCGACATTTCGCGGCTCACCGAAGTGAGCGCCCACATTCCCATCTCCACCGAAGCGCGCGCCATGTTGTGCCCGCGAACACGCGCATCGAGCGCGTGGTGAACCAGGTTCGGGTTAGCGAATGTCTGGCCGAGTACGAAGGGTAGAATCCATTCGGCGAGGGCGAGCCAGCACGTGTCGATGGTTTCGGGGCTGTACGACGGCCGCGATTCCGCTACGCACTCACTCCACACCTCGCGCCCATCGCCATCGGTGAGATTCAGCAGAAGAACACGCCGGTCCGCCACGACGCCCGCCGCTGTTCCAAACGGCTCAACGAGTGGCAGTCGCATCTCCCGCAATGTGGCATTCTCGAGTCGAATCACATGAGTCCGGTCATGGGTAGCTCGCCATCGTCGTGAAACTTGGATGTTTCCGCGCTATGTTCCAGTATATCCCTCAAAGGAGCAGGTCATAGACTCGAGCCTTGTGACCGGGCTGATGAACACGCCGATCTTCACCCTGGCGCGCACACCTGTTACGCTGACCACCATAGTTGTGTTCGCGCTGATTGTCCTCGGGACATTCTGGGTGTCGCGTCTGGCGCGCCAGGCAACGCGCCGCGCATTTGCGATGCGCAAGATCACCGACGTCGGCACCATAGGCATCGCCACCCGGCTCATTCATTACGCCGTGGTGCTCCTCGGGCTTGGCATAGGCCTCCAGACTCTCGGTGTGGACTTGGGAGCGCTTGTTGCGGCCGGTGCCTTCTTTGCTGTAGCCATCGGTTTTGCGATGCAGAATGTCGCGCAGAACTTCGTGGCGGGGATCATTCTCCTCACCGAACGAATCATCAAGCCGGGCGATGTGCTCGAAGTTGACGGACGGGTGGTTCGCGTCTCGCGACTCGGCCTTCGCGCCACCGTTGCGCGCACTCGCGATGAGGAAGACCTCATCATCCCGAACTCGGCTCTCGTTCAGAACACGGTGACGAACTACACGCTTCGCGATCCACTCTACCGGCTCAAGACCACTGTTGGCGTGTCGTATGAATCCGACATGAACGTCGTGATGCGTGTTCTGAAGGAAGCGGCGGAGGGCGTAGAAGGCCGGCTCGACACGCATGAGCCAAACGTGCTCATGACAGGATTCGGCGACTCTTCCGTTGACTTCGAGGTTTACATCTGGCTGCAGGAAGCGTGGAAGGCACGGAGAATTCAGTCCGAGTTGAACCAGGCAATCTGGTGGGCCTTGAAAGCGGCCAATATCGTGATTCCGTTCCCCCAGCGGGACGTACACATCATTGCGCCACCGCCTCAGCCAGGTATTGAAGTGGTACACGAGCGCGTCAGTGACTGACATGAATCCTGCGCGGCTTCTCCGAATCTGGGGTAAAACCTGACCGACTCCGAAGGGCGTCCGGAAGATCCGCGCGGGGGCCGCACCCGGCGCCTTTTTCGCGTTTTCGTAATGAGCGTACAGGAGCGGCTCTCCATGGCGCTCGGCGTGAGCCGGACAAGCCGCATTGACACCGTTGCGACAATGCTGGAGAACAACGCGCGTCGCGCTCCCGGCTACTGGCTTCAGCTTGTACTCGCCACCGGCATCGCCACGCTCGGACTCGTCCTTGGGAGCACCGCAGTGGTCATCGGCGGAATGCTCGTGTCGCCTTTGATGGGTCCTGTTGTGGAGTTGGGAATGGGCTTCGCGGTCGGCTCCTCTCTCCTCGTCATCCGGGCATTCATACGGGTCATCCTGAGCGTTGTCACCGTGGTCGGCGCCGCTGCTCTCATCTCGATGGGCCTCCCATTTCATGAGATCACCACTGAAATAGCCGCGCGTACCGCGCCTACACTGCTCGATCTGCTCGTCGCGATTTTCTGCGCACTTGCTGCGGCCTATACGACTGTTCGGCAGACAGCGGACACTACCGCGGCGGCGGCTGGCACCGCGATCGGTATCGCACTCGTGCCGCCGATTTGCGTAGCCGGCTTTGGACTCGGCACTGCCGAAGCCTCGGTTGCAGGCGGTGCGATGCTTCTGTTCGTCGCCAACTTTTCCGCGATTCTCCTTCTCACCGTGCTGAGCTTTCTGCTGCTCGGCTACAATCAGGTGGAGGCCGCCACGCTGGAACGCGATTTCGTGGAGCTTAGCCACACGCGAACGGACCGTGCCGCGCATAAGGTCGAGGAGGTGTTGCGAGGTGCGTTCGGGTCGCGATTCGGAATGGCCACGCGCCTGCTCGTGCCGCTCGTATTTCTCGCTGTTGTTGCCATACCTCTCAAGCGGGCTCTCGATGAAGTCGCCTGGGAGGTGCGTGCGCGGGAATCCGTTCGGCAGGCGCTCGCTGGCGAGGGAGTACGTGCGGTTCAGAGCGCTGTGGACGTTGAGCGTCACGCAATTGGAATTCGTCTCGTTGTCATCAGCTCGCCTGAAGCTGCGGCCGCGCTGGAACGTCGGCTCGACGCTCGTATCGCGAGGGCGACGGATGCTGATCCTGCGATTTCTGTTTCTGCTGTTCCCGACGCGGCAACCCTCGCGGCGGCACTTGGAAGCGCACGCCGGAACGTGGATGCCACGCCTGCGTCACTCGATGTTGATGAAGCCCAGCGAATTGTCGGAGTCGCCCTGAACTCTGCGTGGCCGGGAACCGTTGCAGGTCCCCTCATAGGGTGGACGCTCCAGTTGAGCCCCGGCAGCGGTCCGCGGATCGCCACGCGACATATCGGTCCACCCCTTGGCGCCGCGGCAGAGCTGATGCTGGCGCGTGCGGTTACGGGGACGCTTAAGACTGCACCTGTCATCGTTGACGCTCCCATTTCGCCTGAGCCAATCGCGGCGGCCTCGGCGACCGATACGGTATGGCTTGCGACCGCAGTGTCGAGACTCGCGGGTGTACGAACGGGTGACGTAGTTTTGGTTTGTGTCGCCGGGCCCGCGGAGGCTGCCGACAGCTTGCGCGCACCCGTCCGACGCGGCGGAACGCAAGCTCTCACGAGAGCGGAAGTCCAGCGGGTGCTTGGCGGTACTGCTCCTGGTCGCGGGGGGCGCATTACTTATGTAGACGGCAGCGCGTGGTCGATGCGATTCTCACAGACTCCCTGCGCAGGGCCCGCTGAGACATCTTCGACACCCGCAACGCCTACGATTCCAAAACCATGAATCTCGAAAGCACTTTCATAATTCTTTTCTGCATTGCAAGTGCGGTTGCAATCGCAACACAGCGGCTTCGCCTTCCCTACACCGTAGCGCTTCTTGTCGCAGGGCTGTTTCTCGGTGCTCTCCATACGATCGAGCCGCCGCATCTCACTAAGGACCTGCTGTTTGCGATTTTTTTGCCCGGTCTTTTGTTCGAGGCGGCGTTCCATCTCGATTTTGGTGAGTTTCGCAAGAACGCATTGTTCATCGGTGCGCTCGCAGTTCCAGGACTGATACTCGTCGTATTACTGACGGCACTGATTTCGGTGACTGTGATCGGAGGTACCGGCATCGTACCAGGATTCACGTGGCCGGCGGCACTCGTTTTCGGCGCACTGATCGCGGCCACTGATCCGATTGCGGTCGTATCGATTTTCCGAACCGTCAACGTACCCACCCGGCTGTCGGTGCTCGTCGAAGGCGAGAGTCTCATCAACGACGGCACGAGCGTTGTTGTTCTCACGCTGATACTCGCCTACGTCGCAGGCACCACGCCAACAGCCGTCGGACTTGGCACCAGCTTTTTGACAATAACGGCCGGCGGCCTGATGATCGGCGGCGCGGTCGGCATTCTCGCCGCTCTCGTCACCAAGCGAATTGACGATTCCATGATAGAGATCACTTTGACAGTGATTGCAGCCTATGGCTCGTTCGTTCTGGCGGAGCAGCTTCATCTCTCCGGCGTGATTGCGACGGTTGCTGCCGGAATGACGAGCGGCAACTATGCGAGGCATGTGGGCATGTCGCCCACCACGCGGATTGCGGTGGAAAGTTTCTGGGAGTACGTGGCGTTTGCGCTCAACTCGGCGGTGTTCCTGCTGCTTGGTTTTTCTGTTGAGCTGATCGATCTCGCTGGCACATGGCGCGCCATCATGGTCGGCTTTTTCGCCGTTGCGGCGGCGCGCTCTGCGGTGGTGTTTGCCGTGCTGTTCATGTTGAAGCCAACGCGCGAGAGAGTTCCTGCCGTTTGGGGCGCCGTGTTGACATGGGGTGGGCTGCGCGGAGCGCTCTCACTGGTTCTCGCGCTCGCACTTCCTCGCGACATTCCGTTTCGCGATATCCTAATCACCATGACGGCCGGTGTGGTGCTGACTTCCATCCTTGCCCAGGGAATAACGATGGGCCCATTGCTCAGGCGACTCGGTGTGGCCGGTGGGAAAGATTCGTCGATGGCCTATGAGACGGCCCGTGGTGACCTGCGCCTGGCAAATGCCCTGCTCGCTGAAATCGACAGAATGGCGCGAGTGCACGCGACGACGTCTGACGTTCTGGATCCCATTCGCCGCGCTTACGAGGAGCGGCGCGACAGGGCGCGCGCGCGAATGGCCGGGCTTCGCGTAGAAGGAACGGACGTCGCGGAAGTCGAGCGGCTGCGCGCTGTGAGGCATCTCCTCACGATTGAGCGTAACGCGCTGTCAGAAGCATCGCGAGATGGTGGTCTCGGCAGCGCAGTATATGGAAAGCTCGCCGCAAGCGCCGCCGACCGGCTGGTTCGACTCGAGTCAGGCCAGTTTTCTGATCCTGCTCAACTGCTGGACGGTGTAGTGCTGGACTAGCGGTCTAACCGTCCATATTCTGAATGCGAAAGCTCGGCGCCCGGTAGTCACCAGTGAGGTGCGTTGCTGGAATCGTGATCTGATTTCCGTCCCGCTGTGCGCGGTAATGCGGCGACATTATCTCGACGCCCGCCTCATTGAATGTCTCCTGGATATTCTGGTGCAGCTGAGAGTATATCACCGCCATTATCGCCGGCTTGTTGGTCGACGCGTTCAACTCGTAGCTCACGTAGTAGTCATCGAGACTCGTTTGCAGTACAAACGGTTCGGGCGTGTCGAGGATGTTCTCGGTGCGTTTTGCAGCATCGATGAGCAGGTCGTGCACCTGTCGCCATGGCGCATCGTAGCCGATGGTTACCGAGGTATGGAGAATGAGTCCGCCGGCAGCAAGCGTGCTGTAGTTGATGACCTGGCTGCTCAACACGGTGCCGTTGGGAATTGTGACTGCCACGTTCTTGATCGTGCGCACGCGGGTCACAAGCATCGTCTTCTCTATCACGTCACCGACCGTATCAGCGATCTTGACCCTGTCGCCAATCTGGAACGCGCGCGTGTAAGTCAGCACGATGCCGGCGACCATGTTTCCGATGGCGGATGACGAGCCGAGCGAGAAGAGAACACCGATGAAGATCGAGATCCCCTTGAATGCGTCAGATCGTGCGCCAGGCAGGTACGGATAGAGGACAGTGGCGGCGAGGGCGAGCACCAGCACTCGAATGATCTTGTACGTTGGCTCGGCCCAATCCGGGTAGAAGCCGCCGATCGTAATCGAGCCGGACCTGAGCGCGCCGAACAGCATGTGCAGGAAGACCAATATGTACCGCACTATCACTATCCCCGCGGCAAGATAGAACAGGCTTGGTACGTAGGTGATGAATCCCACCCATGCGGCTGCAAAGGGAACGAGGGCGTATCCGACTATTCGTTGAGAGAGCGGTGCCGTCCACGGGAAGAAGCTGAGGACGAGCGGTATGTAGATGTAAAAGAGCAGCAGCACGAGAAATACTCGCAGCACTCGAGCTAAACCGAACAGCAGGGCAGCAAGGCGTCCGGCAGGTAACAGCTCGAACTGTTGGATGCGAAGTGCCGGAAGCTTGACCTGCCGAAGCGCTTCGATGCGATTGAGGACCCTCGGGAAGCCCCACGATATCAAACGCAGCAGCAGAATGAGGACAATTGTAGCTGCGAGCGCAAAGCCCGCGTCGATAAGCAGCGCGCGCGTGCTCGATCGCTCAGAGGCGGTGATGACCGACGACCTGATCTTGGCCGCGTAGTCTCGCGCCAGCTCGACGCGATCGATGCCCAGCGGTTCCGCATCGGCATCGAGTACCGTCATCAGAACTGCGTCGCCCACTGCCACTTCGCTATATGTCTCGCGATCTGTAATGCCAATTGAATCACCGCGAACGATTCCCTGCCCCTGCTTCCTCAGGCGTTCTACGAGCGTATTCGCGCGAGACTCCGCGGAGAAGGGCCCGAGGTTGCCGTAGAGCCGAAACAGAGTATCTGTTCCGAATACTACCGGCGCGCCTGCCGCCGTCGAGGAGGCGCCGAGCGAGTCAGTAGCGGGGAGTTGACCGTCCGGTTCCTGAGCGACTGCTGGATGAATCGCCATCGATCCTGACAGCGCCAGCAGCATGGCGATTACGTGCACGCAGTGACGCCGGGAGTACGGGCGCATCAGGCCTCCGGTATGTTGTCGTAAAGGGGCGCGTGTCGCACGGCTTATGAATCTCCGGCGCGAATCAGATGAGTGCAACCGAACCTGGCTTGGCGAGCCCTGCGCCTGCAGGCTCAGGAGAGACTGCGTGCGACTCGGGGGTCTGCGGTATCTTCCGAGCCGCCTTCCGTTACGGGCATCCGTACCATAAGCGTCCTGGTGGGGAATGCGAAGCTGATGTCGTGTTCCGCAAACCGCCTGTAGAGCGCGAGATTGATCGCCTGCTGGGCGTCCATATAGTCATTGTACTCGTTGCTCAACACGTAATACACGCATTCGAAGTTCAGCGACGAGTCGCCGTACTCCTTGAAATGAATGCGGTCAACGCGGGTCTTCTCCTGCGCCTCGATTGCCTCACGGATCATGCCGGGAATTGCCTCGACAGATTCCTGCGGCGTTCCGTACTCCACTCCGATTGTAAAGACCGCCCGGCGCTCAGTCATCCTGCGGTAGTTCTGTATTCGCGACGACAGCAGGTCCCCGTTCCCGAAGATCAACTGTTCGCCGCCGAGGCTTCTCAGACGCGTAGTCTTCACGCCGATTTCCTCGACCCGGCCAACTTGTTCGCCAACCCGTATCAGGTCACCGACGACGAATGGCTTATCGAGAATGATGGAAACTGAAGCGAACAGGTCGCCCATGATGTTCTGCACCGCGAGCGCGATCGCGATTCCGCCAACGCCAAGCCCTGCCACCACTGCTGTAACATTGATCCCGAACGCGGCCATGACCGAAATGCCCACTACCATCCAGATACCCAGCTTTACAACAATGCCGAGGGCTCGGACTGTCGTAACGCTTCCAAGATTGGATCTCGCGCGCTTTCGCGTTGTGCGCTCGACCCAGAACGACACAATTCCGTGAGCCCACCATCCTATCTGGAGCAACACCACTATCGCCGCGACCACGCGGATGATGTGAGGTGCGCTCGCGGGCAATGTTACGGCGATGGAAGCTGCGGCAGCGGAGACTACTGCGAGGAACGTGTAGCGGGTATGTGAGATAGCCACCCGCAGAAACGCCCGTACCTTCGACTTGGGTCTGATGAGCCGCAGTGCGACAACTCTGGCGATAACCAGAACTCCCGCCGTCACGACAAATATCACGACAGCAATGATCCATTGCAGCAGTGAGTTGCCGTAATATTCAGCGCCTAGTGCGCTCATGCTGCCCCCATCGGATCAGGTTGCACTGGATTCACTATCCCATCGAGCCAGAAGATCCTCGGTGGCACGCACTGCCATCCGATAGAACCGTTCCATGCCGCCGAGTCGTTTTCGCTCTTCGCGTCTTGTGATGGGCAGGGCCCGCCGGGTTTCAGCGACGACAGCGTGAATGCGCCGTGTGCGTTCGAGCTGGCCTGAGAGCAGGCTGCCGTACGGATCGTCGGTGAGCTGATATGAGGCAGCTCTGTCACCGGGAAGGATTACCCTCTCGATTACACCAAGCCGCTCGAGGAGCCGGGTGTTGGTGCTGATGCTCCCGTGGCTGACACGCAGCTTTTCGGAAAGATCGGCTGCCTGGCAGGGGCCCTCACTCAGAATCAGCAACCCCATTAGACGACCGGCAATCCGCGGCAGGCCTTCGCCTTCGAAAAGAAGCCCGAGCTTCTCGATAAATTTGTCGTCTACAGGGGATCCACGTTTGTCCATTGGAACGAAATCTAGTCGTGTCAGTAAGGTCAGTCAACACTGACACGTTTGTGCCGGGGTATTGACGCCCAGCCGGCGCCCTTCAGCTGCCGCGATACGTCGAGTAGCCGTAAGCGCTGAGAAGGAGCGGAACGTGGTAGTGCTGAGTCGCGTCATCCACGCTGAAATGGATGGTGACTTCAGGATAGAATGCCTTCCGGCTGCTGCGGCTGAAGTATTCCCCTACCGAAAACCGCAGCTGATACGTTCCCGGAGCGATGCCGGAGCCCGGCACAAGATCCTTCACACGTCCGTCGCTGTCGGTCGTACCTGAGCCGACGAGGGCACCTTCCTTCTCGAGACGAACGTCGATTCCGTCCGCTGGCCTGCCTGACGACGTGTCCAGTACGTGAGTGCTGATTGTGCTCATGTGTCGGCTCCAAGTAGTCTGGAAAGTCGAAGTCTCGTGATTTTTCTCTGCTCCTCAGCCGCGACGCGCAGCTCCACCCTGGCGCTGTTCTTCAGCCGTTCCCGTGCCATTCGCAGCAACTCTTCGGCCGGTTTGCCAGCGGCACAGACTATATAGATGTGTCCGAAGTTTTTTTCATAAGCCTGGTTGACCGCGTCAAGCTCCTCTCGAACAGTCTGGCTCGAGTCCGCCACGCGCGCCTGCTCCTCCGACGACCAGCTTCTTGCCTGTACTGTCTGTGCCACCCGGCTATCCGCGCCTCCAATGCGCGGGTGATGATTGAAGGCATCGAGCCAGTCGATCTCCCTGCACTTCTCCCACACGCCATCAGCCGTCGCAAGGAGATCGTCTGCCGATTCGAATGGCCTGTGCGAGACCATCTCCTCGACCCAGCGAGCCGAGCCACAGCACTCGCGCAGCGCATCAGCCGCTTCGCGGGGCGACATCCTATTCAACTCGTCGACAGAAGTCACTTCGATGACGCTGCGGCCCTCCCGAACAGCCGCAATCGGGCAACGCCACCATCGGGATAGATATTCATTCGGACATGCGAAGCGAGTTGCGATTGCGCCGCCACGAAATGATGCCTGCCGTGCGGCTGAACGGGTGACTCGGCGACGAGACGGCGCCATTCCACCTTTCCCGCGTGGAACTTGCCCGCGCTTGCACCAATGTCGCAGCTCTCCAGCATCACGCTGCCTGGGGCGTTCCCCTTGAAATGATCGGTATCCAGTTCGACTCGACCGATAGTTCCGCGACGAGCCAGGCGCACGATCGTCCAGTCGTTGCCCGGTCCACGTCTCCGCCGCGTCTCCCATCCATCGCCCATGTGTGTCGATCGGCCGGGAAGAATGAGATTCTGCCTATGGCCATAATGCATGTCGCTGCACTCGACCACATATCCACCGTTCTCCATCGCGGCAAGATCGATCTCACGGCCGTCCGCGAAATTCTCGCTCGATGGGATGACCTCGCCGTAAACGCGGAGGCGCGCGACGCCACCATCAGGAAAAATGTTGAGACGGAGATGCGTCACACGCCTGTCGCCATCCACCTCGAATTCATTAGCGGCGTTCCCCTTGAGCTTGGTCCCGGCGAGCAGCGGCTCCCACTGCACTTCGGTTCCCGCGAGCCATTCGGCGGACGGCGTTCCTTCTACGCTGGTCACGTCGATGCTCGCGCTCTCCGGATAGTTGCCGGTGAACCAGGTTGTATCGATCACAACCCCGCGGACTTTACCCGCCGCACCGAGATGAACGATTGCCCAGTCGTGACCAGGCGTGCGACGACGGCGGGTTTCCCAGCCGTCCATCCACTT
>JBKJNN010000191.1:0-3560 GCA_046593625.1 Gemmatimonadaceae bacterium
GATCTCCGCCTCCGCGTTCGTGAAACGCAAAGCCGTCACCGCATGCGGCGATTCCCTTGTCGTCTCGGCGAAACGCTTATCAGTAAAGATCGGAGTGTTGATCGTGATGAGCTTGCGAGCCAATGCGACGAGTGAGCCGGGGCAGCGCCGGTTCTCACGGAGCTGAGTGCGCGCGGCGTTGAAGTCGTTCAGAAAATCCTTGAACACCATCGGGTCCGCGCCGGCCCACGAGTAGATCGACTGCTCGTCGTCGCCGACAGCGAAGATATTGTGATGGCCCATCGCTAACGATTTGATCACCGAATACTGGACGCGATTGAGATCCTGGAATTCGTCAACAAGCACGCAATCCCATCGTTTCTGAACCTCCGCCAGAACTGCCTGCCGGCGAAGAAGCTCCGAAGTCTTGAGGACGAGCATGTCAAAGTCGATCAGGTTGCGGCGCGAGAGGAATTCCTTGTAGCCCTCGTACATCTTCCGATCGTTGTCGCGGAGCTCTTCGGCGAGGAAACGGTGGCCGGCAAATCGGATCAGTGTTGTGCGGTGCCATCTTCGGTATCCCTCGAGGCGGTGAAGAACCATCAACTGATAATCTTCGTCCGCTATTCCGAATCCCGGCTCGAGTCCAACCTGGTCACCGAACTCGCGTAATAGCTCTGCGCAGAACGCGTGGATCGTTCCGCGCTTGACGAGCTCGGCGTCGGGTCCAAGAAAGCGTTCCAGCCGATGCGATATTTCGCCTGCGGCCTTGTTCGTGAAGGTAAAAGCGCAGATTCGTTCGGGCGGGATGCGTTGCTGCTCGACGAGAAAGCGGATGCGCTCGATGAGGCAGTAAGTCTTGCCGGCACCCGGACCGGCAAGCACGAGCAGAGGGCCGTGCTCAGCTTCTATGGCAGAGCGCTGGGAGTCAGAGGGTGTGTGTCGCGGGGAAGGAGGGGCGGCGTCGCCCACTGGGAGTACATTTTGAAAAGTCATCGCGATGTGATCAACTAACTCTGTACGGAGGGAGACAGAGTGTCCAGAGCTTTCGTGAATGAAGATGCAGGCCAGTGGGGAAACCCGGGCCGCCGGTTCGATTTACCGGATCGAGATGACCCGGAGTTCGACCGGGCCGCCGCGGCCGCGATGATCGAAGCGGCGCGCGAGGGTGATACCGGCAGCGCGGAAATGGCGACCGGCTACTACTGGGGCGAAGAACGACTCAAACCTTACGTTCGTGAAATACT
Source organism: Gemmatimonadaceae bacterium (assembly GCA_046593625.1). GTDB lineage: Bacteria > Gemmatimonadota > Gemmatimonadetes > Gemmatimonadales > Gemmatimonadaceae > UBA4720. Next base: position 1,227 of record JBKJNN010000191.1, read on the forward strand.
GGAACGAGTCAGGACTGAAAACGACGAGCGTATGATCCAGTTAGCGGAGCGTTTTCTCCGCTAGCCATGGGCTCAACGTTTCGGGGGAGGCGGTCCGCCCTCGAGAGCTGGCGGTCCGTTGCCGGGAGGTCCGTTGCCGTCCTGTCCGTTGCCGGGCGGTCCGTGCCGCGGTCCAAAACCTCCTGGTCCACCTCCACCAGGTCCACCTCCACCAGGCCTGCCTCTCCCTCGCGGACCCTCTGGCCCACGCTCGGCGAAGTCGCTGAGTCGCTTCAACTGGTCCGCGTCGAGTATCCCCGTGAGACGCGTGCGCATCGAGTCGAGCTCGGCGCGCATCGATACACGAGCACCATCAACTATCTGCCGATTTCTGCGATCCGTAGTCTCAAGGAATGGGCGCAGCTGCGCCGCCTGCGCGGAGTCGCGTGGCTGAATCACTCTCTCCATCTGCTCAACGAATCCCCCGGGTCTTCGCATTCTCTCAACCTCGTGCGCGCGCCGGCGAGCCAGTGTGCCATTGAGCAGCAGACCGATCACGATGCCCAGAACCAGTGTGCCGACGATCGCCGCCCACGCCTTCAGGTCGATACGCATCTAGTTCTTCTGAAGGGTTGTTCCGCTTGCCGAAAAATCATATGCAGCATCCACTGTCACAGTGGTCAATCCAAGCAAACGATCAAGCGCGGGTGAGGTCGCCGATGAGCGAGCATTGTAGAAAGCGAGAAGCATAGTTGCAGCAATCGCGAGTGGGGCAAGACGCTTGAAGTCACGCGAAATCACATCGCCCAGAGAAACGGACGAGTGTGCAGCGCGCCAGCGAGCAACCGTTCGATCGCTGAATCCCGCACTGAATGAGTCGTGGCGCTTATCGCTCAGCGCATCACGCACCAGTCTCTCAATGCTGTCCGTCATTCCTTCATCAATGGCCGAAGCTCTACTTCCAGCTTCTCCATTGCTCTCTTCAATCGTGACATAACAGTACCCTCAGGCACTCCAAGTATTTCCGCCGCTTCACGCGTTGACCGTTCTTCAAGGATTCGAAGCACGACCACTGATCTTCCATTCAGGTCCAGCTTGTCGACAGCACTCCGCACTCTGGCTCTCGTGTCGTCCTGCTCGATCGTTCCGGTCTCATCAGGTGCGGCGATGTTCGTATCCGACTTCGACTCACCGAACCTGATCCATCCCATCGTTCTCTTCCGTCGCTTGAGCACATCTATGCTCAGGTTCATTGCGATCCGCGTTAGATACGTTCGAACAGATGAGTCGCCGCGAAACTTCGAAAGTGAGTTCAGGAACCGTACGAACGTCTCCTGCCCAACATCGTCAGCATCATCACCAGCGCCGATCATTGCTATCACAACCGACGCGACCGCGCCTTCATGCAGCTCCACCAGACGACGAAAGGCGCTCTCATCGCCCTTTGTCGCCTGCGTGATAAGCTCGGGCTCGTTGGCCTCAGCAGTCATCAGTCAAGCCTGGCCATTTCATGCCGTTCAACATCTGACTGATGATGTGCCGGTTTCATTCCATTCAAATCAGAAAAAACGAAGATGGAATGAAACAGAAGGGTGCTAAGTCCAATTGGCAGTCACGATGAGGGAAGGATCACGATGTCGAACGAGGAACGAGACATGACCGCCAGGCGACTTATCGCAGTTACCGCGACTCTGACTACAATAGCAACCGGCGCCGGAGCGATTGGCTGCTCCGAAGCGTCGTCGGCCGAACCAGCAGACAACAACTCTACAACGCTCCCGGATTTCTACAAGAATTTCTCGAGCACGGTCACCGTATCCGTCGAAGGGACACAGGTAGTGGTGCGATCCAATGGTCTTCCGGATCACAAGAGTCCCTACTACGGCGTCGGCAATTCAAAGTACGAAGCCTATAACGGCACCAACCCGAACTACCGCGCTGCGCCCAATACGATCTCCGAACAGCAAATCGTAATGAGAATTCCGGCGACTCCCACAAAGCTGACGACACCCTCGCCAACCCCTCTGGGTCCAATCGGAATCGCACTTAACGGTGTGGCTATCTTCAATCAGTACGCTGCCGGAGGGCAGCCGCTGACTGGAGAGATCGACGGCTTCGACCAGTACAACGGACATCCACAGCAAGCCGGTCAGTATCATTACCACGCGGAGCCGTACTGGCTGACACGAGCGAGCAAGGAAGCGCTGGTTGGCGTCCTTCTCGACGGGTATCCGGTGTATGGGCCGATGGAGAACGGCAAACTAGTCTCGAACGCCGAGCTCGATGCAGCGCACGGACATACGGGAGCGACAAAGGAATTCCCAACCGGTACCTATCACTACCACACTACTGGGG
>JBKJNN010000088.1:0-2662 GCA_046593625.1 Gemmatimonadaceae bacterium
TACCGCGAGCCACACGCCGGGTCGGGATTCTCCCAGCCGTTCGTCCATGGCCGAGAAGAAGTTGATGACGTTGCGGTGTTCGACCATGACGCCCTTGGGGGCGCCAGTGGAACCTGACGTGTAGATGACGTACGCGAGGTTGTCCGGTGTTGCCGATTTGTCGACGGGCGCATCGGAGGCGCGTGCGATTTCGCCCCAGTCGCGGTCGATGCAGATGATGCGCGCATCGGTGGCGGGGAGGTTGCCGGAGAGTGACTCGTGCGAGATCAGAGCCGTAATCTGCGAATCATCCACCATGTGAGCGATTCGCGCTGCGGGGTATGCGGGATCGAGAGGCACGTAGGCGCCACCCGCCTTGAGAATGCCAAGCAGGGCAACAGCTACATCGGTCGAGCGGGCAATGCAGACGCCGACGAGCACATCCGGACCGACGCCGACACCGCGAAGGTGTCTAGCGAGCTGGTTGGAGCGGAGGTCGAGCTCGCGATACGTAAGCTCACTACCCTCGAATGACACCGCAGTTGCAGCTGGAGTTCGTGCGGCTTGCCCCGAGAATTCATCATGAATGCATGCGTCGTCAGGAATTGCCAGATCAGTTGCGTTGCGTTTCACTGTCAGTTCGTGCAGCGCGACATCGTCGAGCAGGGGTGCGGAGTGCAGCGGCGACGCCGAGCGCGATGAAAGACAGTCTGCAAAGCGTGCAAACTGGTTCTGCATCGCTGTCACGCTGTCTGATGAGATTGCCGACGGATCATACACCCAGCGGCACGTGGCTCCATCTTCGGAAACGACTATGGTTAGCGAAGTGCCGGGCAGACGTTCGGGCTTCGCGCTCTCGACCTGGCTAATTCCTACGCGGGGCGCGTGATGGCGCCGCGCAAAAACTGCCGGATAGCGCGCGGCAACATCGGTGAAATAGGTGGCGTGCTCACGCATGCGCTCGAGCTCCGCTTCGGAGCTGCGGAGTGATACATCGCAACTTGCTGACGGCGCGGAATTGAACCGCATCGGTATCGTGCGCGATACCGAAACGCGCGCATCAATGCAGTGCTGCTCTACACTGGCGTCGCTGAACGCGACATCGAATGTGTAGCTGCCGGAGAGGCGGGCCAACCATGCGGCCAGCGCGACGGTGAGCCGGTCGGCTCCCGAGCTGGACGAGATTTGCGATTTCAACTGCTCCGCTGCGGCCTCGGGGATCCGCGCGACCGAGAATTCTGCTGCGCCGCTCGAGGCAGCAGAGGATGACAGATAGGGCAGCGCCAACCCGTCGAGTTGCGACAGGCGGTGCACCCAGAAATCCTCGTGTCGCGCGAGTGCCTTAAGCGCCTGATCTATTGCCGCCAGGTAGGATTGGTCGAGATCTGGAAGCCGGTCCCCCAAGGAGAGCTTGAATCTGCGCAGGACATCGTGACCGGAGATTGGCTCTCCATCGACCGTCGTGAGGCGCGACACGGACACGTCGCCATCTGACACAGCGATCCGCATTCCGGCATCGTCGGCAGACAGCAGAGTGCCGGGTACGGGGGCTGTGTTGCGCCGCCCTTCACTGCTGGCAACCTCGATTACGTGAGCCAGAATGATTCCGTCTCCTAACACGAGCTTCGGAATTCCAAACGCGTTCGGGTAGCCCCCAAAGTCCAGCGCCCTCGACAGCACCGACAGCTGCTCGGCTGTGCTGTTCCAGTTCAGGGCGCAGTTGCCGGCGGGCCGAGTGGCTCTGGTGTGCCAGGTTTTCCTGTCAACGGCAGTGGGAATTGGCGCGAGACTGTTGGACGCCATGTCGCGCATCAGGTCCGTGAAGGACTCTATTCCCGCCGAATAGCACCGCGTATTCAGCGTAAAGGCCGTTTCGGTGGGAGTGATATCGAAGTGCGCCTGCGCTACGATGCCCCCGGCGTCAACATCTTCTGACATCATGTGCCAGGAGATGCCATGTCCCGGCTGTTCATCGATGAGTGCCCATACAGGTGCGAACAACCCGCCGTAAGCCGGGAGGGGACCGTCGTGAAAGTTGATGGCTCCTCGAGTGGGAAGAGCCAGTATTCGCGGCGGAATTATCCGCAGGTTGGTGATGCTCAGCAGGTAGTCGAAGGGTCGCTCCGCGAGAGCATCGGAATAGTCGCTGTCAGGGTCGAGAACCCGGAGACTGTTTGTCCGGGCCCATTCGACGATGGGGGGCTCAGAGGAGATTACGCCCCGAATCTCATGACCATTGCTGATGAGCAGGTCGCCGCAGGCGATCAGCAGCGATTCGGTGCCGATCAGAAATGAGGAGAAGGGATTGGAAGTGGTCATGCGTCCGGCTGCGGGTCCATTTGACAAGTGTGAGGGAGTGGCCAGAACGGAGCAAGGGCCAATTCTCTTCTATAGAGACGAACTCGGGCGAACTTCGTCAGATGTCGGTCTGCGGGATTCTTCAATACCACTCGACGCGGGCAACAAGACAAGAGGGGCACCCTTTCGGATGCCCCTCTGATCCATCGTGAGAACTTCCCGATTAGAGGAGTATCTCGTTGCCGCAGTGGCCCGGGCCGATAAGTCCGTTATTGTAGTTATCCAGCGTGGTAGCCCACGACGACTTCTGGGCCTTCGTGGCAGACCCGCCGAGGAAGTAGTCCCTGGCGCCGTTATAGGCAGCTAGGACTCCCGCTCCGTCCAG
>JBKJNN010000154.1:0-3016 GCA_046593625.1 Gemmatimonadaceae bacterium
TTCACCTCTGCAGTCAAGGGTAATCAGGACATCGCCCTGGCTCACCAGTTCATTCAGCTTGTTCAGGTACGCTGCCATGAACTGGTGAGCCAGGGCGATGTCCTGATTACCCTTGACTGCAGAGGTGAACACCTTGTACCACGTTTCCTTGCCGGTTCCGAAGAAGCCGCTGCCGGCCGCGTCGGCCAGGTCATTGAAGAAGACTGTGTTCTCCGCGTTGACCAGGTTGTCCCAGGTAGCATCAGCCTTCTTGGACGCCGAGCCGCTGGCGTTGTGCGTCTTCCAGTAGCCCTGCGTGTACGTGCAACCTGTACCTGTGCTGCCAACATTCTTGAAGTACACCGTCATGGAAGTCTCAGTGACGACAGTCACCCTCTGGTTGGCTACATCAGGGGTGAACGTGATCGGCGTTCCGCTGTATGTGATCACGTCCAGGACAGCGCCACCGGTGCTTCCGGTTTCCGTGATCACTACAGTTGAACCACTCTGACCCACGGCGCTGGAGAAAACCCCTTCTTCGCAATTGCCAGGGATATCTGGAGCCGCGGCAATCGTAAACGAGGATTTCAGCACGGTGCCATCGCCCGAGGTTTTGGTTGCCGAAAAAGTGGCGCTCGTTCCAGCTGGGCCTACCTTACAAACCCGAATTACTGCGGGCGAACCCGAAACTGCATCCCGCAGCCCGAGGCCGTCAGACGACGGACCAACCGGGTTTCCTGCCTGCTCAGCGCAACCAAACGCCGCCACGGCAGTTGCGGCCGCTACGACCTGTAAAGCGCGCCTCTGTACTTTGGCGATACTCATGTCTTTCTCCGAATCCTGATGGGTGTGGGGCTCACGGAAAGCGGCCCTCGTGCGCCCCCTAATGGAAGCTGCATGCCACCCCCAAGGCGAATGCAAGCCCTTTAAAAGCAATGTGTTACCTTATTCTCTCAGGCTCGGGCTATGGCAGGGACGCAACGACATGCGGCTGCCACGCAACAGTTTATTACGCCACTTGTGACAGGTCCCGGCAGCCCTGAGGCCTCAGGAACTCTCGAGCTTACCCGTCACCAGCTCGAACGCAAACTGGTAGGGAGAATCAAACCAGTTCGAAATCGGGATTCTCAACAGGTTATGGGGATCGTCCCCATTCTTTACGGTCCCGCCATACGCCGAGAGGTTACACCTGAGCCCGATCTCCTTCACAATCACGTTGTTCTCCTCCGACATCTGGCCCCGGCTGCCAAAAGGATGCGCAAAAAGGCCCGTTGACTCGCCCATCTCCGCCGCAAGCCGATCCCGGCCGCCAGTTATCTCCCGCCGCGCCTCCTCCCCATGCACCACACCCAGATCCACATGATGCTCGGTATGAGATCCAATGTCCTGGCCCGCTTCACGCAGCACACGCGCCTGATCCCAACTCATCCACTGGCTGACAATCCGGTGCTCCCGATCCCATGCCGGCACAAAATCGGTTCCCACATAACCCGTGGCGAGAAAAAAACAGGCCAGCAAACCGTGCCGCTCGAGTATCTGCGCCGCAGTGGTAGCGTTGTCGAGATATCCGTCATCAAACGTGATCACCAGCTTCCCGCCAAGCTTGCCACTCGGCAGCAGCGTCAGAAGCTCGCTCAGCTTCACGACCTCGAAATACCTCGCGAAAAACTTCACGAACCGTTCGAATTTCTGGCTCGAGATGGTAATCGGGTCGTTGGGATGCGAGTCACTGATGCGGTGAAACAGCACAATCACCGCTCGGTCGCCCACCAGCGGGCGCAACAGGCCGAGCCAGCAAACCATCCGCCCCAGAGCCGCTTTCAACCGCTTGCTCATCGTTTCTTCTATCCCGGCAAGCCTCACAGCGCATTCCCCAATCCGGCACTCGCGCGCAAGCGGTGCCAGGGAATGACGGCAATCAAAGAGGGAGGCTGCATAAGCACCGGTCAGAGACATCAGAATGCCAGACTCCGGTGAAACTATGCGCAGTCATTAATTATTACCAATAGTGAGGACAACCCATCGTCCTTCGGACAGTTAGTTTTTCGATTCATGAAACCCTCGGACACTCCTGCCACGACGACAACCGAACGGCTCCGCAACTTCGCCGGCAGAATCCGGCACGGGCTTGACGCGCTCGTTCACCCCATTCGCCGCCGCCGCGCCATTCGCTCCCTTACCCAGCCGCCACCGTCTTCCGTCGTTTTCATCTGCCATGGCAACATCTGCCGCAGCCCGTTCGCCGCTGCCGCATTCCTGAAAACGCTTCCAGACTTCCTGTCCCCGCGTTTCACGGTGACTTCCTCCGGCTTCATCGGTCCCGGCCGCGGCACACCACAACTTGGAATCGATGCCGCGCTGCGGCGAGGGATCGATCTATCCGGACACCGATCGGATGTCTTCACTCCAGAATCAATTCGCGCAGCAGATTTGATCGTTGTGATGGAGCCGCAACAGCAGCGCCGACTCCAGCCGTTCGGACCCGGCGGAGGTACTACGCTCGTGCTCGGAGATCTGGATCCATTGCCGATCACGCGTCGCACCATCGCAGATCCCTGGAACGGAAAAGCAGAGGATTTCGACGACAGCTACGAGCGAATTCAGCGATGCATCGACGTACTCGTCAAGACGCTGACCAACCCGGACTGATTCCACGCGCCAGCCAACCACCGGCCGCAAGACGAATCGCCATCCCAGCCGAAAACCCACCACCTGCGCCGGCCCAATCCAGCAAACTCATAGCGACGATTCCGAAAACCAGGGGAATCAGCGCTGCAGCCAGTCCAGCTACGGCAACCACCAGCGGCGCAGTGCGCCTCGAACACGCAACACCCAGCAGAGCGAACAGCAAGGCAGTCCACAATGCATCGATCCAGTGGCCCCACCTCCGCCCAATCGCGTCAGGCCAGAAAAGCATCGCCCAGCCGCGCCCCACGGTCGGCCCCAGGTGACACCGGTAATTACCCGCGGACTTTACGCACCAGTGATTCCTCTCAGGAGTTACCGTAACGACGCCCTTTCCGGCGCGTTCGCCACG
>JBKJNN010000160.1:0-4398 GCA_046593625.1 Gemmatimonadaceae bacterium
GCGCGTTGGCTACAACCTCGTCAAACTCGGCTATGTGAAGGAAACCGAGATGACCAGGATGCTGGCGCGGCAGTATCGCATGCCGGCGGTCGATCTCTCGAGCTTCGAGGTCGACCCGAAGATCGCGCGTCTCATTCCCCCCGAGATGGCGACAAAGCACCTTGTGCTCCCCCTCAAGCGCGACGGTCGCACACTCACCGTAGCAATGGTCGATCCGACGGGCACGAGCGTGCTCGAGGATCTGAAGTTCATCACGCGCTGCGACATCTTCCCGGTGATCGCCGGCGAGTACACGCTCAGGAACGCGATCGAGCGGTACTACGAGTCAAACGATGCCGCGATGGACGCGCTGCTCAAGGATGTCTCCAAGTTCGGTGACAACGACGTCGAGCTGGTTGAACAGATCGATGAGGAAATGTCCGCTGCGGCCCTCACGATCGCAGTTCAGGAAGCACCGGTCGTCAAGCTCATCAACGCACTGCTGACGGACGCAGTCGCGAGAGGAGCCTCCGATATTCACTTCGAGTGCTTCGAGCACGAGCTACGGGTTCGTTACCGTATCGACGGCGTACTTCAGGAAATCATGAAGCCGCCGCTCAAGCTCCGCTCCGCGCTGATCTCCCGTTTCAAGATCATGGCGAACCTGAACATCTCGGAGCGCCGGATCCCGCAGGACGGCCGCATCAAGCTCAAGATCCTGAATCGCGTCATCGACTATCGCGTGTCGACGCTTCCGACGCTGTTCGGCGAGAAGGTCGTGCTGCGAATTCTCGACAAGGGTAACCTCGCGCTCGATCTCCAGTCGTTCGGCCTCGAACCGCGTGCAGAGCATGAAATATTCGACGCCATCGCCAACCCGTACGGAATGGTGCTGGTCACCGGCCCAACGGGATCGGGAAAAACCACGACGCTCTACTCGGCGCTGTCCAAAGTGAACAGCGTCAATGTGAACATCATGACCGCGGAAGATCCGGTCGAATACAACCTGTTCGGCATCAACCAGGTTCTCGTGAGATCGGAAGTCGGGATGACATTCGCAGCTGCGTTGCGCGCATTCCTTCGTCAGGATCCAAACATCATCATGGTCGGTGAAATTCGAGATCTCGAGACGGCGAGCATTGCCACGAAGGCCGCTCTCACAGGCCACCTCGTGCTCTCGACGCTGCACACGAACTCCGCTCCTGAGACGATCACGCGTCTTCTCGACATGGGCATCGAGAGCTTCAACGTCGCATCCGCGATCAACCTGATTGTCGCTCAGCGCCTCGTGCCCAAGATCTGTCTCCATTGCGCAGTGAAATACGTGCCCGAGGACGCCGAGCTGGCGGTGGCGAAAGTGAATCCGCAGATGACGCTTCGCGACCTCAAGTTCAGCGATGTTGCGCTTGCCGACGCGAAGCCCCGTGCGGCAAAGCACGCAGCGCCGTATCTCGCAAAGGTCACGCTCGATACCCCCATCGGTGGACTGCCCTTCTTCAAGGGAAAGGGATGCGAGGCGTGCCAGGGAGTCGGACTCAAGGGACGACAGGGCTTGTACGAGACTATGACTCTCACTCAGAGCCTTCGCCGGCTGATCATGAAACAGGTGGGAGCAACGGAGATCGCTGCGGCTGCGATCAGCGAGGGAATGCTGACTCTCCGAATGGATGGATGGCTCAAGGTGATCAAGGGGATTGCATCACTTGACCACGTTGTGCGGGAGACGAGCATCTAGTGAAGGGGCCAGTCGCTTACTTCGGCCCGTTACGTTCGTCTTCTCACGAATGCCGCTTTTGGTGAAAAGGAGACGTACCCGATGAGCTTGCCGATGACCGTTCCAATGGAAGCGCCCAAGGCTCCCGCAGTGCCGGAAGCTCCGCCGCCGCATCCGATCATTGGTCGTGCGCCGCCGGCGGTTGGATTGAATCTTCGTTCGCTTCTGGAGGAGATGGTCAGCTCCGGGGCGTCCGACCTGCACATCGTCGCAGGTGAATTCCCCAAGCTCCGCATCGATGGCGACATCGTCAGCGCGCGCACGGGCGGAATGCTTGGCCCCAAGGATACCCTTCAGCTGGCGTACTCCGTTCTCACAGAGACGCAGAAGAAGCGCTTCGAGATGGAGGACGAGCTCGATTTCTCGTTCGGAATCGCAAGCCTTGCGCGTTTCCGCGGCAACTGCTTCAAGCAGCGCGGGTGTGTCTCGATGGTGATTCGTCAGATTCCGTTCTCGATCAAGACATTCCAGGACCTCGGTTTGCCCGCAGCTATAGCGAAGATGGCCGACAAGCCACGGGGTCTTGTTCTTGTTACAGGGCCGACCGGCTCAGGTAAATCGACCACTCTTGCCGCGATGATTGACAAGATCAATCGCGAGAGAAAGGGTCACATCATCACCGTCGAGGATCCGATCGAATTCGTGCACAAACATCAGGGATGCCTGATCAACCAGCGCGAAGTCGGAACGGACACGAAGTCTTTCGCTAGCGCGCTAAAGTATGCGTTGCGTGAAGATCCTGACGTGATTCTTATCGGAGAAATGCGTGACCTGGAGACGATTCAGGCAGCGCTGACGATCGCTGAAACAGGTCACCTCGCCTTTGCGACTCTGCATACGAACTCCGCTGCCGAGTCGATCAACAGAATCATCGATGTGTTCCCATCGCATCAGCAGTCTCAGGTTCGCGCGCAGCTTGCGTTCGTTCTCGAAGGCATCGTCACTCAGGCCCTTGTTCCAAGAGCCAGTGGTCGCGGTCGCGCGATGGCGGCCGAGGTGCTCGTGGTGACGCCGGCGATCAGGTCGTTGATTCGTGACGACAAAGTTCACCAGATCTATTCGTCGATGCAGTCCGGCAAGAAGTTCGGGATGACTACACTCAACGATGCGCTGTATGCGCTGGTTATCGGAAAGGAAATTACGGCCGAGGATGCTCTCAAGGTGACGAGCTCACCTGATGAGTTGATGCGGATGCTGGGCCAGGAGCCTGATCCGGACTTGAAAGCGGCACAGGCTACAAGGCCCCTGACGGGCGGTTTGGCTGGCAGGAGATAGAGACGCCGTCGAGACTCAGTCGAGACTCCGTCCCCTGTGCCGGCAGCCGAGAGGGGATGTCGGCGCAGGTGGGCGGAAACTGTTGCGTTTTTCGTAATCTGATGGAAGGGAGATAGAGGATGGCGACGTTTACATACACCGCCCGGTCGTTTGCGGGAGAGATGCGGACGGCGACTCTGGAGGCGCAGTCACGTGATGACGTGGTCGCGCAGCTTCGGAAGCAGCGCCTGAACGTCGTCAAGATCGATGAGGCTACTCCGAAGAAGCCAAGACGTGGTCACATCAAGATGCGGGACATCGTCATCCTGACCCGTCAGTTCTCGACTATGATCAACGCCGGACTTCCGCTCGTGCAGGCAATGACGATTCTTGCTGAGCAGACCGACAACAAGGTGTTGTCGGAGATTATGCGGAAGGTCGTGTTCGACGTCGAGTCCGGCAACACCGTCGCGGACGCGCTAGGCAAGCATCCGCAGGCATTCAGCAACCTCTATGTAAACATGGTTGCCGCCGGTGAAGCTGGTGGTATTCTCGACACGATCCTGATGCGGCTCGCGACGTTCATGGAAAAGAACGACGCGCTCATCAGGAAGGTGAAGGGCGCGATGATTTATCCTGGCGTCATCATGACCGTTGCCGCCATCGCGGTCACCATGCTCCTGATTTTCGTTATCCCGGTTTTCGAAAGCCTGTTTGCTTCGGCTGGACTCGCGCTTCCGCTTCCGACACGAGTTGTGATGGGTGCGTCGAGATTCCTGAAGGGATACTGGTATGTCGTGCTGGCGGGTCTTGGCACGGCCGTGTTCCTGTACCGCCGATATGCGGCGACTTCGAAAGGCAGACTCAACCTCGACAGAATGTTGCTGCGCGTCCCGGTGCTCGGCGACGTGCTTCGTAAGTCAGCGGTGTCTCGGTTCACGAGAACGCTTGGTACGCTCGTGAGCTCGGGAGTGAGCATTCTCGACGGGCTGGAGATCACGGCGAAGACGGCCGGCAACAGAGTTGTTCAGGACGCAATCATGGAATCGCGCGCGTCGGTTGCCGGTGGGGATACGATCGCGGCGCCACTCAAGAAGTCCGGGGTTTTCCCGCCAATGGTTATCTCGATGATATCCGTTGGAGAGCAGACAGGTGGACTCGATGAGATGCTGTCGAAGATTGCAGACTTTTACGACGAAGAGGTTGATGCGGCGGTGGGCAACCTGCTGTCTCTCCTCGAGCCCGTGATGATCGTGTTTCTTGGAGGTGTGGTCGGCGGAATGGTGGTAGCGATGTATCTCCCGATCTTCGACATGATCAACGCGGTGCAATAGGAAGGGGGCCGATGCCTGACGGCTTGACGCGCCTCTTCAATGAAAGGCCCCGGAAGT
>JBKJNN010000126.1:0-14480 GCA_046593625.1 Gemmatimonadaceae bacterium
GCATCGCTCGGCAGCAGCTTCGCCAGTTCCTTCAACGCCCCCTCGGCCTGAGCAATGGAGCGCATCTCCATCCAGTGGCCGAGTAGCATGATCGTCACGAGAGTGGCGAGTTCGGTCCACAGCGGCATTCCTCTATAGCCGAGCGTGACGGCGGCGCTGAAGACGAATGCCACAGTGATGGCGAGTGAAATGAGCGTCATCATTCCCGGCAGGCGATCCCGGATTTCGCCTAACGCACCCCGCAGGAAGACGAGTCCACCGTACACGAACACGATCGTGCCCAGGACTGGCGCAATCCATCCACTCCCGGGAAACGAAGGCGGATTGTAGCCGAGTAGGTGCGGGAGCATCTCGCCCCAGATGAGGGCGGGGATAGTCAGCGCCAGCGACAGCCAGAATTTTTGACGGAACATGTCCACGCTGTGACCAGCGTGTTTGTCGTGGGCGGCGTGTGCCGCCTGGCCGTGGGGCGAACCCGCCGGGGTGTGATTCATCGCATCGTGCCCGGCGTGAGAGTCATCGTTGTGATTCATCGCTTCGTGCGCGGCGTGCGAGTCATCGCTGGGATTCATCGCCTTGTGCCCGTCGTGCGAGTGGTCGCTCAAATGCTGCCTCCGTGTAGATCCCCCGCCAGGAATGTATGTTAACCCGGTTCGTGACTGTCTGGGCCCCGGCCTACCCCATGTGACGGCCTACCATATATGACTGAGCAGATTCGGCGCGCTACCCTGACTGAAGTTGCGGCAATCAACACCCTCATCGAGCTGTCGGCCACGGAGCTCAGCCGCGGATACTATACGCCCGCGCAGACCAGCGCTCTCATATCTCATGTGTTCGGCGTAGACACCCAGCTACTCTGCGACGGCACTTACTACGTGATTGAACGCGATGGACAACTCGTCGCCTGCGGCGGCTGGAGTGGGCGCCGAACGTTATTTGGCGGAGACCAGGCAAAGGCCGGCGAAGATCCACTGCTCGATCCCGGCACCGAGCCCGCGCGAATTCGTGCGTTCTTCGTTCATCCTGATTTCGCCCGGCAAGGCCTGGGCACCAGGCTCCTTGCAAACTGCGAGGATGCCGCGCGGGGTGCAGGATTTCGCCGCACCGAGCTGATGGCCACGCTGCCCGGAGAGCGGCTTTACGGTGCGCTCGGGTACGAAGCGAGAGAGAGTGTCACGCACACGATGCCCGATGGAGAGTCTGTCGTATTTGTCCGCATGGAGCGCGGGCTCGCCGATCAGATCGTGGAGTGATTAGTGTCTACGTCTCGAGGGTTGTCCGCATGACTGCAATCAGCCGGTCGCAGTCCGCCTCATCGTTGTAGAGGTGCGGAGCAATGCGGAGTGAATCGCCTCTGATGCTGACGTGAATCCGTTCCTCCGACAGCCGTTTCATCAATACATCAGGAATTCCACCGGGTAGTCGAAGGCCGACGATATGCCCAACTCTGTTCGTAGAAGCGAGCACTGAACAGCCGAGTTCTTCAGCGGCGCTCGCGATGCGAGATGTGAGGCGGGAGATGGATGCCTGAACGTTGGCGACGCTCCATTCGTGAATCTGAGTTAGCGCAGCGCGTGCCATTGGCGCGAGAACGAACTGTGGGAATCCCCCCATGTCGAAACGCCGCGCACCCTCGCGATACCCGTCCGTATAATTCACGAGCGACTCAAAATCTTCAGCACCTCGCCGCGTGAGCCACGATTCCTCGAGGGGCGCCCCGGTATCGCGCCATTGCGGCGCGACATACATGTAGCCGAGTCCGTATGGACCGAGCTGCCACTTGTATCCCACAGACACGAGAAAGTCCGGCTGAACTTCTCTTACGTCCATGGGATACGCGCAGAACGATTGGCTCGCGTCCACTGCAAGCGTGGCTCCGACGCTACGGGCGCGCGCTCCCACAGCCACGAGATCTACCAGTGCCCCGTCTGTCCAATGACAGTTGGGCACAGCGACGACTCCCGTATCATCGTCGATGGCAGCGACTACGGCATCCGTCCACGCGTCAGCCGCTGACTTCTCGACAATGCGAACGGTTGCGTCACTGCGGGATGCGAGATCACGCCAGGCATACACGTTTGACGGAAACTGGTCGCGCAGCGTGACGATGTTCTGCCCCTTCCGCACTGGCAGGTTCGCGGCAGCGACTGCCATTCCATAGCTAACGGCCGGTACGAGCGCGACACCATCCGCATCCGACCCCATCAGCCGTCCCGCGAGACCGCGCAAATCCTCGGCGTGACTGAACCAGTCGTCTGCGCTGATGGTCCATGGCGCTTCTTTCTGCTTCGAGGCTTGCGCGCCGGCGGCGGTAACAGCTTTCATCTGCGGCGACATTGCGGCGCAGTTGAGGTATGTAACTTCCTCGGGAATCTCGAACAGCGAGCTGGCGTTGATCATGGTTGGAAAACGTAATCGCGAACCATTCGCGGCGCCTGTTGTGCTGGCTCCTCTGCTTTTTGGATAAATTCACGCCGTGTTGACACAACTAACTTCAGCAGAATGACGAGCAAAGCTCCAATCCATGGCTCAGCCCGGGAGAGATTTCTCGCGTTCCGAAAGCGCCAGAAGAAGGCCCCGCCTCTGACTCACCGAACCGTTGCCGCCCGCGGACTCGAGTTTGCGGTCTTCACGAGCCCGGATGTGCCTGGCGCTACTCCTTTGCTCTGCGTCAACGGCGGCCTTCACTTCGGGCACGAAGTACTCTGGCCAGCGCTTGCCCCGCTCTCCGGGAACCGACAGCTCATTTTCTTCGACCAGCGTGGCCGCGGCAGGACGCCTCCATCGCCAGCGCCGCGAACCTCTCGCATCGAGTACGATGCGGGTGACGCCACCGCGATCCGCCGCGCGATGGGCCTCGAGAAGTACGACCTGTTGGGCCACTCCTGGGGCGGTGGAATTGCAATGCTCGCGGCAGCAGACGATTCGGATTCGGTGGACGGGCTGGTACTCGTGGACCCTGTTGGCCCAACGAGCGAATGGCTGTCGCGACTGCATTCCGGAGCACTCGCCACACTCGACGGCGAACGCCACGCTGCGCTCGCTGCCATAGACCCGACGTCACTCCAGACCGACGACCTCGACACGCACGCCGCATACACGTCAGCGTTGTATCCCGCATGGTTCTCGGACAGACGCTTCGGAGAGATCTTTTCGTCGCCACGCGCTCACAGCGCTACCGGGGCCGCGGTTTCCGCCCGCTTGAGACGTGACGGATACGACTGGACCGACCGCATCGCGACGATTCGCGCTCGTACTCTGATCGCCCAGGGCGAGGACGACCTGATCGAGATGTCGGTGGCGGAATCGCTCTCGAAACTCATCCCGAATTCTGAGCTGGCCGTGATTCCGCATGCGGGACACATGCCCTTCTGGGAGGCGCCGGAAGAGTTTTTTGGGCGGGTGGAAACGTTTCTTGCACGATAGCCGAAGCATCGGACTTCTTCTTGCACCCAGCGCGGCATGACCTCAAAAGAGAAAAAGAACGACGACGATGTTTACGACGTGGCAATTGTCGGCGGAGGACCCGCTGGATTGTCTGCCGCGCTCTGGCTCGGCCGCTACCTCCACTCGGTTGTCCTGATCGACTCGGGCGACCCGCGTAACTGGGAGACCCGCGGCATCAACGGTTTCCTTGGCTCTCAGGGAATCCGGTCTCCGGACCTTCGGGGTCAGGGGCGACGCGACGCGGAAGACGTTGGTGTGGAGTTGATAGACGGAGAGGTCTGCGAGGCTCAGAACACCAACGGCGAGCGGTTCGTACTGAACATGAATGGCGGGCGTGTCATCAACTGCCGGAGACTGCTCCTCGCGATCGGCATCAAGGATGTATGGCCCAGGATTCCGGGGCTTGCCGATTGTTACGGGGAGACGGCCCATGTTTGCCCGGACTGCGACGGTTACGACACGCGCGACTGCAAGACAGTGGTTATCGGCTCGGGAAGAAAAGCTGTCGGAATGGCGCTCAACCTCACTACCTGGACGGATGAGATAGTCATCTGCACCAACGGGGAGGAAGCGGGCATCGAGGCGGCGCACCTCAAGAAGCTCGAGGCGCTCAACATTCCCGTTCTTGAAGACAAAGTGGAGAAAATCTCATCCGAGAATGGCGAGGTTCGCTGCATGAATCTCGCAGGTGGAAAACAGCTCGACTGCGAGCGCCTCTACTTTGCCATCGGGCAGTATCCTGCTGACGACCTCGGCGCACAGCTCAAGTGCAAGCGCGACGACCAGGGTCTGATAGAGATTGACGACAAGTATCACACGTCGGTGATGAACGTATTCGCGGCAGGTGACATTGTGCCCGGGCCGCAGCTTGCCGTGGCTGCGGCATCAGATGGTGCTATTGCGGCGCTCGCTATTCACGCTTCGCTGGTTCCCGACGAGCGCAAGCTGAGTTGACGCGTTGGTTCGCTCGCCTGCTTACCAGCGCAGAGTGATCAGATGCCGCTTCTGACTCCGCATCACCTCGAGCGCGAGCGAATTGTTGGTCGCTTCGCTCAGCAGCCGAATGATCTGACCCGGATTCTGCATTGCCTCGCGCTCAGCGCGGATGATGACATCCCCGCTCTTGAGTCCGGCGATTCCGGCAGGCGTGCCCGAAATCACGTTCACTACGAATAGACCGTCGCCCCGAACCTTGAGCGCGTTGCGCAGGCCGTCGTTCATCTGCGTCAGCTCAGCACCAGCAATCCGGATGCTGGAAGTGCCGCTACCGAATGCCACTGGCGCAATGGAAACGAGAGGTGGAAGAGCGACGCGAGTAGTGACACGCCGAGTCATCCCCTCTTCGATCTCACGATTGGCAACCATTGGATCGGGGCCGATGATCGAAAGCTGAACCCGCCGCGACGTACCTGCAGGGCGCTCGGCCACGACGAGCGAACCATTCATCGTCGTGTCGTTGCGGCGATACCGCAGAACCACGCGCTGCCCCGGGACGAGCAACGCACTGAGGGGAACAGGGTTCTTCCTGAAGTCCTGCGAGTTGATGGAGAGAAGAATGTCGCCCGCCTGAAGCCCTGCCTTTTCCGCGGGCGATCCAGGATCTATCGATTCGATCACTGGATAGTCGCTGAAAACCATCGCGCCCGACGGATCGCGCTGGCCAACGCCAGTGGTGATGAGGAGCCCCATCCAGCCCCGGGGTGCTTCCTGCTGCGCGTGCAGCGGAGCAGCCCCCGCAGCTATCGTCGCCGCGAGGCCCGCCAAAACAAGTGAACCAGCCCGAATGAACTTCATGATTCTGTTCCTAGTATCTGCTGAGACTCACGCCTTCGGGACGAAGCGTTGTCCCCAGCTGGCGGAGGGTTGCCTCGCGCGCGCCAACGGTCGCGAGGTAATACTGATTGATTACCGGATCCTGCGGCGCTTCCTTGAGAGCGCCCCTGATTTCGGTCATGACGTTGTCGAGTGCCGCGAGCCGCGTGCGGTACTGCGAAGGGCCAGCAGGAAGCGGGACTTCGGTGTTGCTTGCCGAAAGAAAAGCGGAAGCGCGCTGGTATTCCTCTCCTGCACGATTCAAGACGTCCCACGCTTCTTCGGGCGACTTGAACTGAGTGACACCAGATGACGCGAGCGTTGCCTGTGGCTCTTCGGGTATCGGGGTTGATGCAACTTCCGCAGGGGCATTCAGCGCAGGAAGGAGCGGAGCGCCGGTGGACGCTCGTCCGGCAGCGGCACCTCCAACTGCGAGCGCGAGGCCGGCGGCAACCTGCATCCATCGCCTTGCGGCAACTCGCGGTGACAGCGGGGCTTTGATCAACCCCTCGGCGCGAAGCGTTTCCGAAAGTGACTCCCACCGGGTTAGTGGAATTGCGTTCAGCTCGCGATCCCGCTCGCGAGCCACCATTTCGTCCAGCGCGTTTTCAGACAGAGGCATGTGACATTCCAGGGCCGGCACTCGATTCATCTACCAGGTGCGCCAGCAGCCGGCGAAGCTTGGCGCGCGCCTTGAACAATTGCGATTTCGAACCGCCCGAAGTGATACCCAGCTCGCGCCCGATTTCATCGTGGGTGTAGCCCTCGATGTCGTGCAGCACGAACACAGTTCTCGCCCCCGGCGACAGTTTCTCCATCGCCACTTCTATGGACTCGGCGAGGAACGTCCGGTCGCTGTCACCTTCGACAAATGCGCTGTCGTCCTCGATTTCCGTTTCGATCTTTGCAATGCGCTTGATCTTGCGGAGTGCATTCAGCGTGCGGTTGACCGCGATGCGGTGCGCCCACGTTCCGAACTGGGAATCTCCCCGGTACATGGGGAGCGCCCGAAAAATCTGGATCCAGACTTCCTGCGCCACATCAGCCGCTACGTCATGATCGCCACATAACCGGCGGACGACCGCGTCTATATGCGGAGAGTGTCGCAGCCATAGCTGCTTCATCGCCGCTTCTTCGCCGTTGATGGCGCGCTGAAGTGTGAGCTGATCAGTCTGCATCCTTTCTACAGTTTAGTACCTTGCCGGAGCAGCGGGGTTGCCGGTCGGAATACTTCGCCCCGCACGTGTATCCAGGCAACAGATCCGTTTCCTCGCCCAAATACGTAAAAACATGTAGAAATCACACGAAAAAGCAGTGTGTAAATCGTTGCAGTGTATTACAATGGAAGCCCGTGACTACCTGCCCAACCGGTCGTCACCTCTAAAGAAGCCGTTATCCGAGAGTCAGGCGGCCCTCGCTCTGAGGTTCCCGCCAGGAACTTCGTCGCTCTCTCAGCAGTACTAGAAGGAAAGGAGTTTGATTTGCTGAAGGTAATTGTGACCGCGCTTACGCTCGCTCATGCAGGCGACGGGCTGCCCTCAAAGGCACCCGATGCGGTTGGCATGTCTTCCACCCGGCTCGAGTCCATCGATCGCGTGGTTCAGCGCGGCATCAAAGCCGGCGGTTATCCTGGCGCAGCCGTAGTCGTTGGCCGCAAGGGTGCCTCAGTCTGGCAGAAGGGCTTCGGCACTCTGTCCTGGAGCGGCACCTCCACAGCAGTCGAGGCAGACCGCACCATCTACGACGTCGCTTCGCTCAGCAAGGTCGTTGGCACTACCACAGCAGTCATGCTTCTCTATGATGAGAAGAAGATCGACCTGGATGCGCCCGTCTTTCGCTACCTCCCTGCTTTCTCGGGTGGCATGAAGGATCTGGTGACCGTTCGCGACCTGCTCACTCACCGCTCCGGATTGCCCGCAGGACGCGATCTCTGGCGCCGCGCGCGCAGCCCGCAGGAAGCGCGCGACATGGTGCTGGCCACTTCACTCGAGAACCGCCCCAATTCGTCCTACATCTACTCTGACCTCGGAGCCGATGTACTGGGCATGATCGTCGAATCAGTCTCCGGACAACGGCTTGACGTGTTCCTCACCAGGCGCGTGTTCAAACCGCTCGGCATGAACGACACGTTCTACCGCCCGGCAGATTCACTGCGCTATCGCATTGCGCCGACCGAAGTCACACCTCCCCGCGGCTATCCACTCCGCGGCGAAGTTCACGACGAGAACGCCTACGCGCTCGGCGGAGTAGCAGGACACGCAGGCTTGTTCAGCACCGCCGCGGATCTCTCGATCTTCGCGCAGATGATGCTCAACGGCGGCAACTACGAAGGTGTGCAGATCTTCTCTGACTCAACGGTTTCTCTATTCACGCGCCGCGCCGCAGGTCATCGCGCGCTTGGCTGGGATACCGCAGACGGCGATTACGGCTCAGGCCGCTATCTCACCGAGCGCGCGTACGGCCACACCGGCTACACGGGCACGTCAATCTGGATCGATCCAGATCGTGAAATGTTCGTGGTGCTGCTCACCAACCGGGTTCACGCAGCCCGGGCACCGCGTCCCGCGAAAATCATTGCCGACGTGAGGTCTGACCTCTCAGATGCGGCTGTGCTCGCCGTGATGGATGGTCCAACTCCAGTGCTGGCAATGCCGCTTGCATTCCGCGCCGACAGGGAATTGGGCTGGGTTCCGGAGCCGGTTCGTTGCACCAGAACAAAGCGCACCGCGAAAGGCAAGCGCATTCGCGTAAAGTGCGCGTCCGCCAGAACGGCTTCCTCGAAATCGAGCAAGTCAGTAAAGTCGAGGTCGTCGAAGGCAAAGAAGTCCACTGTGAAAAAAGCGACGACGAAGAAATCGTCCGCGAAGAAGTCCACCTCCTCGCGGAAGTCGAAAGCTCGCTAGTATTAGAGGATGAGCGATCATCCCGAAACCGCGGCTGAAGACACCCCGGCCGCTCCGACCACCGCCGCGCCTGTCGATACGGCGCCCACCGCCGAAACCGCCCCTGCGGATGCAACAACCGCTGCTCCTGGCGCTGTGAGCGAAGATCAGGTCAAGCTGGCCCTCCGCCGCGTGAAGGATCCCGATCTCAATCTCAACATCCTCGACCTCGGCCTCATCTATGGCATCAACGTCGAGGGCTCGAATGTGAAGATCGACATGACACTCACGTCGCCCGGATGTCCGTCGGGTCCCGAGATCATGGGCGATGCGGAGAAGGAGATCAAAGCACTTCCCGGTGTCGAAACTGTGGAGATGAATCTCGTATGGTCGCCGTTCTGGACGCCCGAGAAGATGGAACCCCGCGTCAGGGCGTATCTGGGTTTCTGATCGGGATCAGGTTGCTAGCGCCTTCAGGAAATCATCTCCCATCTCTACAATCTGCCACCGCCGCAATCCCTGCACGTCCTCGAGGTCCTTGAGACTTTCCGGCTTCCGACGCGCCACTGCCTCGAGACGTTCTCTCGAGCACAACACTCCAGGATCGAGCTGAAGCCTCGCGGCCGCCGCATCGCGCACTGACTTGAGCCGCCCAACCCTCTGATCGAAATCCTCCTCTCGCTCCCACTTGGGCGCGCGAGGAAAACGCGGCAGATGCTCCTCAGCCACTTCAAGTCCGCGCTGCACTGCCGCTAGTATCGCCTGGCCACCTCTCTCGAGAATCCCCCGCGGCATTCCCTTCAGCGACGACAGCTCCTTCGCCGTACTCGGCGCCGTACGCGCGATGTCGAGCAACACCTCATTGCCCATAACGCGGAACGTCGCGCGGTCCACATCGCGCGCGACCGAATCGCGCCAAGGTACGAGCTCGCGCAGCAAGGCCAGCTCGCGCCGAGTCAAATCTCGTGCGCCCTTGATCCTGAAAAACGCCTCTGACGCGTCGTCCGCTTCCCAGCGAGTTCCCTCGAGTCGCTCGAACTCTTCCTTCGCCCACTCCATCCGCCCGAGCTTCTCGAGCTTTGCCTTCAGTTTGTCGCGCAGGTCGAGGAGGTACTTCGTATCCTGAGCCGCGTAGTCGAGCATGCCCGGTGTAAGCGGACGCAGCGACCAATCTGCGCGCTGATGCTTCTTGTCGAGCTTCACATCGAAAAACTGGTCTAGCAGAGCTGCCAGTCCGAACGACTTGATTCCGAGGAGCTGCGACGCAATCCGGGTATCGAAGATGTGATTAACGTGCCACCCATAATCCTGATGCAGCAGACGCAGGTCGTAGTCTGCATCGTGGAAGATCACTTCGACGTCCGGATCCTGGAGAATGTCGCCGAGTGCGGGCGGCATCCCGATGGGAAGCGGGTCGATGATGGCGCTGGATTCGCGCGTACTGATCTGAAGCAGATAAATTCGGTCTATGAACCGATGGAAGCTTGCGCCTTCGGTGTCCACGGCAATTTCGCGGACACCTGAGATGTCGGTCAGGTAATCGTCCGCGGCCTGCTGCGTATCTATATATAGAAGGGCTTCAGAATCAGAAATGCTCATTCAGCCAATTTAGTCAGTTGACGCAAACATCGGCGAAATCCTCCATCATCCCCCTTGTGGACCGCTTTCCTGCGCTTGCCACCCTGCCACGCGTGGAGCTCTGCACCCTGCCGTCTCCGGTTCAGCACCTCGCTTCGATCCGCGAGGATCTCTGGATCAAGCGAGACGATCTCAACGCGCCCATATGTGCTGGTAACAAGGCCCGTGCCCTTGAGTTCCTGCTTGGCGGATTAGCCGAGGGGGATTCTGTGGTTACGGTGGGTGGCGCGGGGTCGACGCATGTGCTTTCGACCAACGCTCATGCCTCGCGCCTTGGTGTCACGACGCATGCGCACAGGTGGAAGCACGACATGAATGAGATTGCCGAGACAGTGGCCGTGCGCATTGCGGGGCTGATTCCTGGTTCGCGGGTGAGCCAGAATCCGGTACCTGCGCTGGTGAAGGCGCGACTGGACTCATTTCTGACAAATCAGCGTTACATCCCGCTCGGCGGAAGTTCGACGCTTGGGATACTGGGCCATGTGAATGCGGCGCTCGAGGTAGTTGCGCAGGCAGGACGAGGCGAGATGCCGATGCCCTCGCGTGTGGTGGTGCCGCTCGGCAGCGGTGGAACGGCGGCGGGGTTGCTAACGGGTTTTGCGATTGCCGAGGTTCCGGTGGAGGTGGTGGGTGCTCGCGTTGGGCCCGGGATTTACATAAACAGGATGAAAGTGCTGAGTCTGGCGCGACGCACGACGAGGTTCATCGAGCGTCTCACGGGGGAGTCGCTTCCCCGGGTGGAGGGTGGACGGCTCAGAGTGAATCACGATGTTTATGGTGGCGGATATGGGAGGCCGCTGGAGCGCGCGAGTGTGGCTGCGGCTCGACTGCTGGAGGAAACGGGGATCAGGGTCGATCACACGTATGCGGGGAAGGCGTGGACGGCGGCGTTGGAGGAAGCTGTGCTTCCGGGAGGTCCGGTGCTTTTCTGGTTAACTTTTGACGCATCATGTCTGACGAACTGAAGATCCATATCTATCCGGGTGACTGCGATTCTGCAGGTCACGTTAATCACGCTGTGATGCTCACTCTTCTCGAGCGTGCGCGGTGGGCCGCGCTGGAGAAGCACATGCCATTTGAGGATTACATCCGCCGCTCGCAGTGGGCGGTGGTTCGGAGCGTGAATGTGTCGTATAGCAATCCTGCGCTGCCGGGTGATGATTTTATCGTGCGCACCGGATTGCAGGCGATTGGAAATACGAGCTTCACTGTGAAGCAGGTGGCGACCAATCAGCGCGGTGCTCAGGTGTGTGAGGCGACCATCGTGTACGTGACGCTGACGAAGGAAGGCAAGCCGATGCCTGTGCCTGATGAGTGGCGCGAGATTTTTTCTCCCTGGGAGGACTGATGAGCGGGATGCCCGAACTTCCGTCCGAGGTCAGTCATGAAGAGGCGCCGCCGGTTCCTCCCCATGAGGTAAGTGCGGCGGAACTCACTCCGTCGGCGCGGATTGGAGCGGTATTGTTCAAGAACCGCGGCTGGCTTCCGATTCTGTTTCTTGGTGTGCCGCTCATTGCGCCGGGTGATACGTCGGGAGCGCGGTGGGTTGTGGGCGGCGCGTTGATCGTGCTCGGCGAATTGTTCCGGCTTGCCGGCGTTGCTGCTGCCGGCACGACGACGCGCAGACGTTCGCGGGGAGTTCAGCGCCTCGTGACGTACGGAATTTTCTCGTGGAGCAGGAATCCCCTCTACAACGGAAATTTTTTCGTGTGGGTCGGATTCTGTGTGATCTCGGGGGTGATGTGGTTTCTGCCCTTTGCCGTGTTGTTGTTTGCGGCCGAGTACAGCTTGATAGTGCGGTATGAGGAAGGAGTGCTGGAGTCGATTTTCGGGAGAGAGTATCTCGACTACAAGAATTGTGTATCGCGCTGGATTCCGACGAAGCCGGCTAATCCGCCGCAGGGCCAGCACAACTGGGCTGAGGCGTGGCGGAGTGAGATCAGCACGTTCATGCAATACGCCGTGCTCATCGTCGCTTTCATCATCAAGGGATACCTGACTCACCCATAGCAAAAGAGCCGGACTTTAAGTCCGGCTCTTTTTTTGTCTTGGGTGAGTCTTAGCGGTTGGGTCGGCCTGGCGGATTTTCGCTCTTGAACACGTCTCTGTTGAGCGCGATGTAATCCTTGAGATTTGCCGGCACGTCTTCTTCGGGGAAGATCGCGGTCACCGGGCACTCGGGTTCGCACGCGCCGCAATCGATGCATTCATCGGGGTGTATGAAGAGCTGTTCCGGTCCCTCGTAGATGCAATCCACGGGGCACACGTCAACGCATGCTCTATCCTTTGTGTCCTTGCAGGCTTCGGTAATTATGTAAGGCATTGAATTCTGATTGCGGTGAGACCTGACCGAAAAATAGACCTCGTGGTTCGAATATCAACGGCTTGGGTCAGGCATTCGCAGGAACGGCCGGTCTGCGGGTATGTTCGGAGGCCTTGCGCGGTCCGCGGCGAAACGGACGAAGCAGCACGTCCAGGTCGTTGTGGATGCGTGTGGCGTAGTTGCCTTCGCCTGCGACGACCCACGTCAGCAGAGAACCCATGCTCATCGAGTAGATGGTAGCTGCGAGTTGTTCTGTGTCGATGTATGTATCCGCCAGCTCTCCCACCTCGACTGCCTGATCCAGCAGCCCCTTGAATCCGGCGACCGCCTTTCTCGAATTCTCGATCGCCAGAGCGCGGAATTCCGGGTCACTCAGGTCCGAGAGATAGAACGTGAGGAGATTTGCCAGCGCCGCTGATCCACCCAGGGTCGAGGCGCGATCAGCTGCGGCCTTGAAGATGGCGTCGAGTGGTGACGTGCTCGCTGCCATCGCGGCTTCGAAGCGATCTCCGAACCCTGTGATGGCGTACCTAAGCACTTCCAGCATCAGTTCCCGCTTGGAGCCAAAGCGCTGAACGAGCGTCGCAGCGGAGAGGCCGCATTCTTCGCCGACCTGAGCGAGAGTGAGACGCTCCGGACCGTTCTGCGACATGACTTTGATGGCAGCCTGGAGAATCGTGGGATCGTCTACCGTACGCGGGCGAGGGGACATTTATGAGCGTTTAATAAGCATGGGAATACTTTTGTTTGACCGTGAATCTACCATATAGTACTCGAAAGAGCGTACGCCGGTCCGACTCAGCGTTTCCAGGGAGGCAGGTCCCCTTTCTTTTTCATGAGGTCGGGGTTGTCCCTGTAGAACGTGGCCGTGCGTCCGATTACCTGTATGACTTCCGAGGAAGTGGCCGAGGCGAGTTCGACCGCCGCGTCTTTCGGTTTGGTTTCCAAGTTTTTGCCGAGCTTGACCTTGACCAGCTCATGGGTTCTGAGCGCGTCGTCCAGTGAGGCGATCAGGGCTGGAGTGATGCCATGTTGCCCAACGTGTACCGTGGCGTTGAGGTGGTGGGCTTCGGCCCGCAGGGAGGCGCGGTCTTTTCCTTTCATTCGATTGCCTTGCCTTTGATGGTCATGAAGGAGCGGACGTCAACGGCGGGTGAATTCCACCAGTCGCGTTGTCCTTCCTTGTATCGCATTGCCTGAAAATGCAGGTGCGGTGTGTCGGGCGGGGCGTTTCCGCTGGTACCAACATAGCCGATGACGAACCCCTGCCCTACCCTGAGCCCTGGTGTGAGCTGGTCGGAGTAGTGGTCGAGGTGGGCGTAGTAGTAGACGTACTGTCCCTGATCGTCGGTGAGGTAGGCCGTGACGCCGCCGGCAGTGCTCTGGCTCATGCGCAGGACCTGTCCCGCGATTGCGGCAACGACTGGCGTTCCGCGTGGTGCGAGGATGTCGGTAGCGCGGTGGGTGCGCCCGTTGTCGCGCGGGTCGTTGAACGTGTCGCGCAGGTCGCGTGGCGAAACTCCTTCGACGGGGACCATGAGCGGGTGGAGTGCGAAGAATTCCCTGTCGTCGGCGGTAATGGCCGGGGGTGGTGGGAGCGTTGATGGGGCTGGGGTGGTGTCCGTGGTTGTGCCCACCCTCGCGCAGGCTGCTACGAGGGTGGACACGAGGAGAATGACAGCAGTCCTCTGCGTCAGACCGGCGTAAGCTCCTCTGCGCCCCTCTGCGCCTCTGCCTCCCTCTGCGCCTCGCGCGCCAGCGCCTCCAGGCCTTCCTCTATTGTTCGGGAATGATGCATCGAGCAAAACTTAGGGCCGCACATCCCACAGAACTCGGCACTCTTGAAATACTCCGCCGGCAGAGTTTCGTCGTGGTATTCCTGCGCGCGATCCGGGTCTAGCGAGAGCCGGAACTGCTCCTTCCAGTCAAACGCGTATCTCGCCCTTGAGAGTGCATCATCTCTGTCTCTTGCACCCTTTCTACCGCGTGCGACATCTGCCGCGTGTGCCGCAATCTTATACGCGATTACGCCTTCACGCACATCGTTCGCGTTGGGGAGACCGAGGTGTTCCTTTGGCGTGACGTAGCACAGCATGTCCGACCCGTGCCAGCCGATGAGCGCAGCACCGATCGCGCTGGAGATGTGATCGTAGCCCGGGGATATGTCGATGACGAGAGGACCGAGAGTGTAGAACGGTGCCTCGTGGCAGACACGCTTGGCGCGTTTGACATTCATCTCGATCTGGTCCATGGGCACGTGGCCGGGGCCTTCGATCATGACCTGCACGTCGTACTCCCACGCGCGCTTGGTGAGTTCGCCCATCGTATCGAGTTCAGCAAACTGTGCCTTGTCGCTCGCGTCGGCGAGTGAGCCCGGG
>JBKJNN010000128.1:0-6009 GCA_046593625.1 Gemmatimonadaceae bacterium
CAGGCCGGCACGCGCTGGTCATGGACTTCGGTGTCGCGAAAGCTGTCAGTGACGCGGGTGGTGAAGGCCTGACTACAGTGGGCGTTGCCGTTGGAACACCGACCTACATGTCACCCGAGCAGGCAACCGCGTCGGAGTTTATCGACGCGCGCTCCGACATTTACGCGCTCGGGCTCCTGGCCTATGAAATCCTCACGGGTAAGCCGCCGTTTCAGGGCAAGAGCGCGCAGGCGACGTTGTCGGCGCAGGTTCTGGAAAAACCGAAGCCGATTACCGAGATACGCACGACCGTGTCAGACGATCTTGGCGCTTTCGTGATGCGCTGCCTAGAAAAATCTCCCGACGATCGCTGGCAGACCACCGACGAGCTCGTCCCTCTCCTCGAAGGACTCGGCACACCAAGCGGTGGGATCACACCGACGCAAACGCGGCCTATAAGAGGCATTCAGGTTCAAGCGCCGGTGTCACGAAGTAACACACGACGCATGCTTATCGGCGCAGTCGCCGTGCTCGTCTTGATCGCCAGCGGTTTTGGAGCGTGGAAGGCATTCGGTGCCAAAGGAAAGGGCGCTGGTGTCCTCGGTGAGATTACACGAGTGGCGGTAATGCCACTGCGGGACATTTCCGGTGCGGATGCCGTATTCGCGGAGAGTCTACAGGACGCTGTCATTACTGGTATCGCAGGAATGGACCTCGCCGCAGTCGTGCCGCGTTCGGAGCTTTCAGAAAAGGGACAGAGCCGCCGCATTCGCGACGTGGCGACCGAGTTCTCGGTCGATGCGGTGATGGAAGGAACGCTCTTTCGCGCTGGGGATGTGATGCGAATCAATCTTCAGCTCGTGGAGCCGCAATCAGTGCGGCATTACTGGAGTGGCAGCTTCGAGCTCAATGTGAAGAACGTGCTCGCAGCTCAGGACTCACTTGTAAGAACCATCAATACGCAGCTTCGCGGCGTGCTCGACGGAAGTGTACGCAAGAATGCGTCTGCGAACCCTGGGACCAAATCATGATTCGACGCGTCGTCGCTATCCTCTTTGCCGGAGCGACCGTTCTCGCGTGTGCGCGAACGGATTCACCTGCGGCAGCCGCTCGAAAGACAATCCTCGATAGTCCGGGGCTTTATGGTGAGGACATTGCCACCGATGGCCGGCTTGCATATGGCCAGTACATCGGCGGAAAGTCAGCGATTTTTGTATCGGACGGCGAGGGCAAGGGCGCCCGTCGGGTGAGTTTCGGGATCTGGGACGTCAGTCCGATCTGGTCGGCCGACGGCAAGTGGATCGCTTTCACGCGTGATGCCGGCGGACACAATGATGCCGTCATAATTCCTTCTGACAGCGGACCGGAGCGGGTAGTTGGCGGTACGCCGGCCGATGAAGCATCGAGCGCCTGGCTGGCGGATGGAAGTGGAGTGCTTTTCTCTCGCGGCACTGCGCGAGGATTCGAGACCTGGCTTTACAAACTTGGCGACGGCACCAGCGCGAAGCTGTTCGAGGTTGACGGAAGCACCAACAGCTTTCCATCGCCCGACGGAAAGGTCATCGTCTACACGTTGCGGAAAGGTGGCAAGACAACGATCTGGCTTTGGGACGCGGTGAAAAAGACGCATCGCCAGCTCACCACCGAAGGTTTCGAGGCGATGAGTGCGGGCAGTGTTTCTCCTGATAGCCGCTCGGCGCTCTATCAATCCTACCGCACGGGCACGAACGATATCTGGCGGGTGGATCTGGCTAGCGGCAAGAGTGAACAGCTGACGAAAGACGTCGCGCAGGATGGGTTACCCCGCTGGTCGCCCGATGGAAAACGAGTTGTATTCCTGTCAAACCGAGGGGGACAGCCGGACCTGTGGATATTGAGCGCGGGCGAAAGTGATGTTCAGCGGCTGACCGACGATGCAATCCTGGAGGGTACGCCTGCGTTTACGCGCGACGGGAGGGGCATTCTGGTGGACGTTGTACGCGGTCAACCGCACTTGTACTCGTTACCAGTTGCAGGCGGTTCTCCCGTGGCGCTGACATCGGGGGATTGGGGAGTGCTCGAAGCCGAGGTTTCGCGAGATGGGACGCAGATCGTCTATACCGGCACCAGGAATGGTGACCAGGACATCTGGACTGTCCCCGTGCGTGGCGGTGAGAGTGTACTCGTGAGTGGCGCGCCGGGGCTCGACATACAACCATCATGGTCACCTGACGGCAAGCAGGTAGCCTTCGCGTCGAGCCGCGCGGGTAATGCCGATATCTGGATTGCTCCGGCCGCGGGCGGGACCGCAACTCGTCTCACCGACTGGCCTGGCAACGAGAGTCGTCCGCGGTGGTCACTGGATGGCAAGTCGGTCGCGTTCTTTTCGGACCGCGAGACATCGGGGGACGACATATGGACGATGCCCGCTGACGGGGGACAATCCACCCGACTCACCATGCTGGGGTTGATTGGGCCCCAGTTCTACTGGAGTCCTGATTCGAAGTCGATCGGCTTTCAGGCGCAGGTGGAGACGTCTGGCGGCGTTGCCGTATTCACCGTAGCCGCGAGCGGTGGCGCGCCGAAGCAGATTGCCCCGGCGACGAGCTTCAGGCCGAGGTGGTCTCCCGATGGACGCGCGATCGGCCTCAGCACGTGTACCGGCGGATACTGTGTCAGGGAAACCTGGTCGGTGGACGGGAAGTTGATTCGCAGGCTCAACACCAAGTCGAACGTGTATGAGTTCGACGGCATCTTTTCGGCAGATGGCTCACAGATTCTCGTCGGGTGGCAGGATCTTGTCGGCGACGGCGGGAACAGGGTAGACATCCGCTCGGCGACAGATGGGAAGGCGCGATTGCTGGCTGGTCCGGAGGGCTACTCGATGTCCGTTGCCGGTTTCGGCGATGCGGAACGCGTCGTGATCGCGGGAGGCATTCGTAACGGCAACACACTCCAGCGGATCGAAGTGCCGGCGCCGATCAAGTCTCCCTGATGAACAGGTAAACACTTTCCACCGCCTGGCCCTCCCGTCATCTTCAAGGGATATGAAAGCCATTCTCATCGTTGACCACGGCTCCCGTAGAGCCGAGGCAAACGAAATGCTGACTTGTGTCGCGAACCTCGTGCAGGCGATGACCGGACCTGACGTGATGGTTCGCCCCGCACATATGGAGCTCGCCGAGCCATCGATTTCTGCCGCGTTCACGAGCTGCGTCGAGGCGGGCGCAACGGACATTGTCGTGTTCCCCTATATGCTGTCGCCCGGAAAGCACTCCACGGGTGACATTCCAAGA
The DNA here is from genome assembly GCA_046593625.1 of Gemmatimonadaceae bacterium. GTDB lineage: Bacteria > Gemmatimonadota > Gemmatimonadetes > Gemmatimonadales > Gemmatimonadaceae > UBA4720. The sequence goes on from JBKJNN010000128.1 coordinate 3,255, forward strand.
ATGGTGTCGGAGGCTGCTGCGAATTATCCCGCTGTCACCTTTACTGTCACTCCTGCCTTCGGAGTGAACGAGAAGCTCGGCGAGATCATTCTGTCGCGCGCGGGCGTGGATATGAACCCGGCGTTCGCCAAATCGGATCCGAACCGTTGCTGGGATCCGGAATGCTCCGGGAAGCGATGCGGCGACGCATGTCGCGCCAGGCAGTCATCTGCTGACGAAGTATCATCCGCAGCCCAGAGTGGCTGAACTACACACCGCAACCTGAAATGACAATCGAGACCGAAGCGCGCCCTGCGCTGACGATCCTTTCTGAAGAGGAAGAGATGTTCCGCGACGCCGTCGCGGCATTTGCTGAAGAGGAAGTACGCCCGCGCGTGATGGAGATGGAACGCGCCGCGAAAATCGATAGCACGTTGATCCCCAAATACTTCGAGCTCGGCTTGATGGGAATCGAAGTTCCGGAAGAATACGGTGGTGCCGGTGGCTCTCTCTTCATGGTGACGCTCGCCGTGGAGGAGATAAGCAAGATCGACGCATCGTCGGCGATCCTGTGCGACGTGCAGAACACGCTCGTGAATTACCCGATCAACCGATACGGCAATGAGGATCAGAAGTCGCGTTACCTGTCGCGACTGATATCCGACACGGTTGGAGCCTATGCTCTGTCGGAATCCGGCTCGGGATCCGACGCTTTTGGACTCGCCTGCAAGGCTGAGCAGAAGGGCGACAAGTGGATCCTGAACGGACAGAAACTGTGGATAACCAACGGACACGAAGCGGGGATCTACGTTGTCTTCGCTAACGCCAATCCATCGGCCGGCTACAAGGGGATAACTGCATTCATTGTAGAGCGCGAGTCTCCGGGCTTCTCAGTCGGAAAAAAGGAAGACAAGCTCGGGATCCGGGCATCGAGTACAGTCGAGTTGCTTCTCGATAACTGCGAAGTGCCGGAAGAGAACGTGCTCGGACCAGTCGGACAGGGTTACAAGATTGCGATCGAGACGTTGAATGAAGGACGGATCGGTATCGGCGCACAGATGATCGGTGTTGCGCAGGGCGCACTCAATGCCACGGCGACCTACCTCAACGAGAGAAAACAGTTCGGCAAATCTCTTTCGGAGTTCCAGGGTATTCAGTTTCAGTTCGCACAGGCAGCAACGGATCTCGAAGCTGCCCGCCTCATGGTCTATAACGCATCCCGCCTGAAGGACGCCGGGCGGGACATCGCTCGCGAAGGAGCGATGGCGAAGCTGTTTGCTTCACAGGTTTGCGAGCGAGTGACATCGCTTTGCGTTGAGCTCTTCGGCGGATACGGCTACACGAAGGACTATCCGGTTGAGAAGTTTTATCGCGATGCGAAGATCGGCACTATCTACGAAGGTACGTCGAACATGCAGCTTCAGACTATCGCGAAGGCTGTGTTGAAGGGAAAGTAGAACCGAAATACGCTGTCGCTACCAGAATTCCTCCTGTCTCCCGAGCCATGAAGATCAAAAGCATTCTCTCTGCCGCCGTCGTGACGATCGCGGCTGCAACTACTGCTGCTGCGCAGATCCCGGATTCTGAGTACGCCGCCCGTCGAAATGCGCTGGCGCAGCGGCTACAGAACGGGCTCGTTGTCGCACTGGGGAATCCTGAGCCAGCGCAGGATTTCATTGCGTTCAACCAGAACTCGAACTTCCGTTATCTGACAGGTTTTCTGCAACCGGAGGCTGCCCTTGTGATGGTTGTGCGCAATGGTGCCATCAGCGGAACGCCGATGCTTTTCGTGCAGCCGAGTGATCCGGAACGTGAGATTTTCACCGGACACAGGCTAGAAGTGCCTGCTGTGAAGGCTGAGTTCGGCCTTGAAGGACGAGACGCTGAGACGCTCAAGCAAGTCGTCGATTCACTTCTCGCTCTCGAGACCAGTACGACCCTCTTCACGATTGGCAATCTTCGGTCGGAACCGCCGCTTCTCACACGAGACCAACAGATCTTTGCGGGCTTCAAGTCAGATCGCATGCGCACTCACCTGAAGAACGCGAACGCCGACGTATCGGCGGTGCGGAGAGTGAAGAGTGCCGCCGAGCTCGACTTCATCCGGCGGGCTGTCAATACGACCGTCACGGCGCAGAAGGATGCGATGCGCATGATCGAGCCGGGAATGAATGAGTTCGAGGTTCAGGCCCTTATAGAATACAATTTCCGAAGGAATGGTGCGGATCGTCCATCTTTTTCGACAATCGTCGGCTCCGGTCCCAACTCCACCACGCTGCACTACGGGATCGACGATCGCTACATCGAGAAGAACGACGTTATCGTGATGGACATCGGCGCTTCGTATCGCGGCTATGCGGCGGATGTGACGCGGACTGTTCCGGCGAGCGGGACGTTTTCGCCTGCGCAGCGCGAGATTTACACTGCAGTACGCGACGCACAGTCAGCTGCTGAACGTGCGGCGAAGGTCAATGGTCCGGCTCAGGTTCTTTCTGATGCCGCGAACGCTTCTCTCAATACTTCGCTTACGAAGCTTGGTTTGATCGAAAGTGCAGGAGCCACCTACGACTGCGATGCGGCCGCGAGCCGTCAGTGCACCCAGCTATCGCTCTACTACATGCATGGCCTGGGACACGGCATCGGCCTCGACGTGCATGATCCGGGTGCTGCCACTGGTGGGCAGAGTCCGCTCGTGCCGGGCAGCGCGTTCACGATCGAGCCTGGCGTATACGTGCGAAGCAATCTTCTCGATATCATCCCGAACACACCGAAGAAC
>JBKJNN010000193.1:0-2660 GCA_046593625.1 Gemmatimonadaceae bacterium
TCTCTTTTTCTGTTCCGGGACCATTGGGCACCCCTTCTCGTCCGACGTTGGGGCGGTAACGCTCGTCTCGGTTCGGCGTCGTTTGGGGGAGATGGTACACGCCCGAGCTATGGCAGGTGCATCTGATCTGGGATCCACCCTAGGCTACAAGGCAGATGCGGGAAGCCTCGGCACGCATGTGTTCATCAGCCCATCGGTGCGAATGTACTCGGTGCTGGCGGGAGTGAATACGAGTGGGGGAGAAGTTTGGGCGGCGGTTGGCCCGGGATTCTACCAGACCACCCTGCAACGAACAGACGATACCGGCGTGCCTGCTCAACAGTCTTCGAGGATTGGTGCAGCGGCAACCGGGGGATTCGCCTACCCGACTCGCAGCCGAATCTTCGGCGAACTTCAGGGACAATACCATCTTGTTGGCCGGGTAGATCTGGATCGGACCGAGATCAAGTCAGGCACGGGCGGAACATCAGGGACTCTTCCGGCTACGAAAGTGAACTTCAACCATTCCGGTGTGCTCATTGGCGTGGGGGTCCGCTTCTAGAACACGCGCCAAAAAATTACGGCTGCTGCAGTCTCGCGCACGGAACCAGCGCCTACCGAACACCTGCCGTCGGAGATTCGAGTCGACTGCTCGAGCGGTTCGTTTATCCGGATTGTTGCAAGCCCTCCTGGTCGTGGCTGGGATGCCCGTCCGAATTCCAACCCGTCACTTGCTTCGAGGCCGCGGCGCTCGCCTCGACCCTCTCGATGAGCTGAGTAAACCGCGGGTGATTGCGGATGTTATCCAGATCCGCATCATTCTTGGCCCACTCGGAGCGATTCCATCCCAGATCGGCGCCATGATCGAGAAGATCCAGGGCTTTGTCCACTTTGCCGGTGACGGAATAGAAGCATGCGAGGTTATACATGGTCGACAGATCGTCGGGGTTCAGTTTCTCGACCCGCTCTGCCCATTCCTCTGCCTGCCGCGTCCGGCCGAGCATGAAGAGCTGTCCCGCGCCCAGGTAAAGCGCTCTCGCATCGTTCGGGTCAGCGGCAACAGCTCTCTCCAGGGCGGATAATGACGCCTTCGCCGTCCGAAGCATGTCATCGGTTCTGCCGAGGCCGCGATAAATACCTGACGCGAGTGAGGCTGCCTGGTAATCGTCGGGCCGAAGCTCCGCGGCAATGTCGAAGTAATGTGCGGCAGATTCCGCTTTGCCCTGTAACGAGAGCAGGCGGGCATAGTAATACGGTGCATCGAACAGACGCGGATCGAGCTGCATCGCCGTGATAAGCTCAGATTCGGCCTCACTCTCCATCGACAGGCATGACAGCGCGAGCCCGCGCGCCGCGTGAGCCTCAGCCAGGTCGGGACTGAGCTCGACTGCCTTTCTGCTCGCCGCATCAGCCTGCTCCACCCATTCCTGGCTCGCAGTGAAGTACAGGTGCTGAAATGCCGAGACATCCGCAAGTCCAGTGAAGGCAAGCGCATAGTCGGGATCGAGACCGATTGCCCGACGGAAGCAGTCCTCTGCCGCTATAGAGTGCGCAGGCCCGAAATGCTGAAAATGCTGTCGGCCGCGGAGGTAATACTCATAAGCCCGAACACTCTTGCTCCGCGTGGACTTCACGGCGGCCTGCTCCTTATCGCTCAGCACAACGCGCAGGGCCGTGACGATGTTTGCCGCGATCTCATCCTGAATCGCAAAGATGTCAGCCATCTCTCGATCAAAACGCTCGGACCACAGATGATATCCGGTCTCGACGTCGATCAGCTCGGCAGACACGCGCAGGCGTTCGCCTGATCTTCTCACGCTCCCGGCGAGAAGACTGCGCACGTCGAGCTCCCGGCCGATCTCCCGCATGTCGAGATCCTTTCCCTTGTACGCAAACGCAGATCGCCGCGACACAACTTCGAGCCCCTGAATCTTGCTCAGCGCATTGATAATCTCTTCAGTTACGCCATCCGAGAAAAACTCATTCTCGGCGTCCGCGCTCATGTTGGAGAACGGCAGCACGGCAACCGACGGTTTCTGTTTTTCGGATGACCCGATGCGCTTGTTCATGGCAAGCGCCGCACTGAATTCGGATATTGAGTGGAAGCGGGCGGGCGCCTCGAGAGACAATGCGCGTCCGACGGCCGTCGCCACTGTGTCGGAAATCGAAGGAATCGTTACCCGCAGAGACGGGGGCTTGTGAGTAAATCGCTTGGCGATGAGCGCCTGCGGTGAGTCGGCGGTGAAAGGTGGCTCGCCAGTCAGCATCTCGTAGACAACGCACGCAAAACTGTACTGGTCGCTGCGTCCATCCAGCTCCGTTTCTCCAGCCGCCTGCTCCGGGCTCATGTATGCCGGAGTGCCAAGTGAGATTCCGGTGTGCGTGAGATTCGCGCCGCCGGCGGAGCTCAATGCCTTCGCGATCCCGAAGTCGGTCACGAGCGCCTCGCCCTCGTGGATCATCACGTTCTCGGGCTTGATATCGCGGTGAACAATGTTCACCCGGTGCGCGTACTCCAGCGCCCCCGCGATCTGCTCGGCGATCTTCAACGCTTCGTCCACGGGCAAGCGTCCGCGCTTCGCGAGATGATCGCGAAGCGTGGGGCCTTCGATGAACGGCATAACATAGTACAGATGCCCTTCGTATTCACCCGAATCGTAGAGCGCAACGATGTGGGGGTG
>JBKJNN010000146.1:0-13979 GCA_046593625.1 Gemmatimonadaceae bacterium
TGATTGTGCCCGTTCCATGACCCGAGTTGTCTATGAACGCCTTGCGATGCGGATCTGACGCGCTGCCGGAGTCAGCTTCGCCTTTCGCCAAGCTGCGCTCCAGATCGCGGAGAACGCGCTCTGGCGTAGTGATGTGCTTTGGGTAGTAGCCCGTATCGAGGTGCCCGATACGCGTGCGCGGATCGGAGAACTGAACGGCGTCTCTCGCCTTGCCGAGCTGCGTGTAGTTGTCGCCGAGGTGCCATGCAAATTCGTTGGGGCCGACGCCCTTGCCGTTCTTTGAATCCTGAGGAGTCGCAGTGCAATCGAATCCCACAGTCGTCGTGCCGGGTGTTCCGTCCATCGAATCTCTGTACACATCGTGGACGATATCCGGCTCCGCGAATATCACGTCCGACTCACCAATTCCGAGCTGGTCGGCGACGCGATTGTGCGCGAGATCCCACGCCGAATCGCCAGTCGCGTCTACCTCGGCGAGATACCACTGAGGTCCCCCGCTCAGGCCAAACTCACCACCTGACCCATCCGACTCGTGAAGCGGACGCAGGTTTGCGCGCCCTTCCGCCGCTCCGAGCGCAGTGGACGGGCGGAGCTTTACGAGAATCGTATTCGTACTCTCAGAGGGACTGCCGGCAGGTGCCACTGTGACTCCCGTGCGAGGGAAGGAATCGGGTGTGTCAACCTTCTATTCTTCATTCGCTTGGGCGTTTCGCAATAGCAGCTGGCGCTAAGCAGACTTCCTGCCCTCGGCGAAAGCGTCGCGGCTACTGGTGCTTAAACGGGTCGGGAGTAGGCACGAACTGTATGGGCACCTCCTTGATGAACGTTCTGAGCCAGCGCGCCGCTTCCTCCATTCCTGCCTGCTCCGATGGAATGTGACCGAGAACGATCAATCCCTTCAGCTGTCCGGCGGCAATTGCATCTGCAGCGTACTCGATCGTTTCCCACTCGTGGTCCTCACCAATCACCAGAACATCCAGGCCGCGTGCCTGCATTACATGCCGGTTGCCTGCGAATCCCGGGAAGCCTGCCGTCAGGCCGACTTTTGATACGCGCGCCTGCTTGTCACCAACGATGCGAATTGCGCCGGCATTCAATCGCTTTCCGATAACCGAGGCGAGGTTGCCGAGTGTGGTTGGGGCGACATCGAACTGCTGTGCGGTGGAGTCACGCTGCTGGGACTGCCAGCCAAGCGCGCCAATCACTCCGAGCGAGATCATGTCAGGGCACATCCGGTGAGGAAGGTCGTGAAATCTCCACACTATGAGTCCATGATCGGCGATGAACTTCTTTTTCGCCTGAAGAACCAAATCGTGTTCTGCCTCGAGCGCGGAAGCGTCATCCCGATGTCCATAGAATGTCGGTTCGTGAGTGATGATGAGGTTGTTTCCTCCTGCTGCCGCGCGCTTGAGCACGTCGAGTGTCGCCATCATGGTGACGGCGATCCCTTTGACGGTTGCGTCCGGATTCCCTGCCTTGAATGTGTCTACGGTGGGATTCGGCATCTCGACGGCCGCGTGAGCGACAATGCGCGCGACGATTTCTGCCGCGGTCGGATTTGCACGCTGGGCAAAGATTGCCTGTGGGCCCGTCATGAAAGCGATGGCAACGGCGACGAACAGCCTCAGTTGCTGCATCAGGAAGTTATCATGGCCGAGAGCGCCTCAATGGTTTCAGAGAGAGCGATAAGCTAGCACCTGGCGTGATTCGTGAACATCTTCTCAGAATGAAACTGCTCGTTGTGAGACATGCTATTGCGATGGACCAGGAGGAATTCGGCGAGACCGGCGAGCCTGACGATCTGCGTCCCCTGACCGACAAGGGCAGCAAGAGGATGCAGCGCATAGCCCAGGGATTGACCGGCCAGGAGGGTGAGATCGACCGTCTGGCTTCGAGCCCGCTCACCCGCGCAATGCAGACCGCGGCAATAATTGCCGGCACCTACGGAATTGCAGACGCCGATATCGAGGTTACGACTTCGCTATCACCCGGCGCGCCCTTTGAGGAATTCGAGCGGTGGTGCGAATCAAAAGGCGAACAGAACCTGATCGCCATCGTCGGTCACGAGCCACACCTGGGCTCACTCGTAACCTGGCTTCTCACGGGGCATTGGGAATCGCGCGTCGACCTGAAGAAGGGCGGCGCGTGCTTGGTCGGCTTTGAGTCCAGGCCGCGGCGCGGCGAGGGAATCCTGATGTGGCATCTCACTCCGCGACAGCTGCGATCGCTCTAGGATTGCGAATCGCGTCAGTTGTTCACCCTGGACTGCTGAACACGCTCGCCTGATTGGGATCCACCTCGAGGGCCAGCCTGTCTCCTACGGCCGGGGGCGTTTCCCCCCCCGGTATAGCCGCCTCGATTTCACCGCCTTCCGTTGCCACTACTATAGTAGTGTGCTCCGGGCGTATCACGACGCGGGCTATGACGCCGCGAATGCTCCCCATCGGCGAAACCTTCGCACCAGAAGCCCTGAACGCGCAGACTGCCGGCCCCGATGCGAGCCCCGTGGCAACTCCTGGAATCATCCCCAGCACCGAGCTAAAGTTTCCGGAGCCGTCACAGCGTCCCTTGATTTCATTGGTGACTCCCAGAAATCTCGACACTCCCAGCGATGCGGGCCTGGAGAACAATTCACGAGGAGTCGCCACCTGGGCGAGGCGCCCGTCGATCACCACTCCAATCCGGTCTGCAAGTAAGGCCGCATCGTTGAAATCGTGCGTGACCAGAACGAGCCCCGGGTCATACTGAGAGTGCGCCTCGACGACGGCGTTTCGTATTTCGCCTTTCAACGCAGGGTCGAGACCGGCAAACGGTTCGTCGAGCAACAGCAACGCGGGACGCGAAACAATCGCCCGAGCGAGTGCAGCGCGATGGCGCTGCCCACCGCTCAACGCGCGCGGTGCGCGTGACGCCAGCTCTGTCAGGTGCATCGCTTCAACAGCAGCATCCACGCGTGTTTGAATCTCACTCCGTGATACGCGCCTGACCCGCAGTGGAAATGCGATGTTCTCCCACACGTTCAAGTGCGGAAACAGAACTGGCGACTGGCTCAGATAAACAGCATCCCGCCGCTCCGTCGGAACCATCGTGACATCTCGGCCCGAAATACTGATCGTGCCCGAGTCGGGTGCAACAAAGCCAGCTACAGTTCGGAGGAGTGTTGTCTTGCCGGTACCGGACGCACCGACGAGCACAAAGCGTTCGCCGCGCTTCACCTCGAGCGTGACATCCTGAATCACGGGGGCCGCGCCATAGCGGACCGTGACGCGAGTCAGGACGAGAGCAGCGTCAGTCACGCGACGACCAATCGCATACGACGCATTCCGAGGCCAGTCAAAGCAAGCAGGAGCAAAGGCGGCAGAGTGAGTAGCACGCCGGCGGTTGCAGCAAGATGATCCTGTCCCGCGCTCACGTACGACAGCAGCTCGAGCGGCAGAGTTGTTATGAGCCCCTGACCTGCGAGGAGAGTCAGCGGTACCTGCGCCCACGACACCAGAAATCCAAGCGCGAAGGCTTCTACAAGCGGCCGTCGCATGAGTGGAAGCACGATTCGCAATAAGACGTCACGCTCACTCGCTCCCAATGAACGGGCTTCCTCCTCCACCCGCCACTCGTACACCGCGAAGACACCAACGAAAAACAGAGTAGTGTATCCGAATGCGGGAACGAAATGAGCGAACAGAACTCCGGCGAAGCTGCCGCCGAGTCCGGATCGGAGAATGGAATATTGCAGACCGAGGGCGAGGGCGAGCGGAGGCACGGCGACGGGGAGGAATGCAAGTGACACGGCAAGACGGCGACGCCATCCTTGCAGGCGGGCGATGCTTCGTCCAGTGAGAAGGCCGGCAGCAGCTGAGGCAACGCCCGCTGCAAGTGCCAGAGTGATGCTGTTCCACAGCGAACGCGATAGCGCACCGGTTACGGCGAGCGCCCAGTTCTCAGTGCTCCACCGTGACGGCAGCAATGAAGGGTAGAACCACGCTGCACTCAGCGAGAGCGAGACAAGATAGATCACGGGGAGTGCGACTGTAGTGGTGAGAAGGGCAATTACGCCCGCGCGAACTACGCCGGTGCCGAGCTTCACTCCACCACCTCTACCCGGTTCACCACCCATTCGTGAACTGCAATTGCGGCGACACTCACCAACACTCCAATCAGGACGAGCACGTACGCCTCGCCCCGTGCGTCGAGCGAGACCGAGGTACTCCCTTCCATTGTGAGGAGTGGCAGCGCCAGCGGGGAACTTGGCGCGAGGAGTACAGTTGCTTCGTAGTTTCCCGCGACGAAAGCAAAGACAGCAACGGCCGAGGGTAGCAGACCTCTCCATAGTGCAGGCAGAGTTGCTGCACGAAATGTCCAGATGGAACCTGCGCCAAGACTGCGTGCTGTTTCTTCGAGTTCACCGCCGCGGCGTGCGAGTATCGCGAATGCCACGAACGCGAGGAATGCAAATTCCTTCCACACGAGCGCCAGTATGAGCCCTACGCCCCAGCGATCATAGATGAGCGCAGGCATCTGCGCCGGATCTGTGAAGAGGCCGGCGGATACTGCAACTCTCGATACAAGCCCGCTCTGCGAAAGGATCAGCACTGACAGCAGCGCTGCAACAATGTGAGGAAACGGCAGCGGCAGAATTGCGAGTGCGCGAGCGAAGCGATCGGCGCGGCCGTTGCCGCGCAGCATCGCAGCCGCGGCAATTGCGAGAACAGTGGCAAGCGATGTCGAGGCGAGCGCTATCCACAGTGTCCATAGCAGGCCAAGCCACGTTGCCCGGTCACTGAGGACAATCCGGAAATGATCCAGCGATGCACCCTCGGCCCCAGCGCCGGCAATACCGAACGCAGCAAGCGCGGAGTAGATGATGCCCACAAATACGGGGGCAGCAACGAGAATGGCAGCTGCGATGCCAGCCCGCTGTGCTTTCATTGCCTGCCGGCGCGGATGCGCGACCTCCAGTCTTTCGTGAGCCGCCCGGTGTAAACCGGGGAAACCTCTGGCGCCTGGTAACGCAGCAGGGTGTCTGAAGGAATTGCGAATGCGGCATCAGTAATCGACATGAAGCGGATCCGCATTGCCGCAGGCAGCTTGTTCAGGTCCAGCACTGTACCATCTGCCCATACTTCAGGCCGTTGCTTCTCCAGCTGCGCTTCAGGCGAGAGCAGAAAATTGGCGACCACCATGGCACCCGCTGGATTGCCTGCGTTAATCGGAATGCCGACGTAGTGGGAGTTGGCAATGCTTGCATCGCGAAGCAACACTGCGCGGGAAGTGGACGGCAGCACGCCTTGCCTGACCTTGGTGATCACTTCGTTGTTGTTGATGGACATCGAGAAATCCACCTCACCGTTGGCAAAGAGTCTGTGGAGGTCAGCCACTCCCGCCGGAAATGTTCTGCCGGCCCTCCAGAAATATGGCCGCAACGGCTCGATCCATTGCCAGAGTTTTTCAACTCCCTGTGCGTAGCGCTTTTCGTCGAAGCCACCCTCAAAGGCGGTCACTCCTCCATTCACGGAATACATGACGGCCTTGAGGAACGTCATTCCGGTGAATTCCTGATCGTGCGTGAAGCGGCCCGGGTGCGCGCGGATCCACGTCGCCAACTCGGCAACTGTTCGAGGCGGCGTCGGTACGCGGAGAGTGTCGTAGATGAGCGCGAACTGAACGCGTCCCCACGGAGATTCCAGGCCATCAGTCGGCTGTTCCGAATCCCGCATTATCACGGGCGACAAACTGTCCACGTATGCCGCGTTGGGAAGTTGAGAAGCCCACGGTCCGAATAGCAGGCGAGCGCGCCTCAGATTGCTGAAGGTTTCACCATTGATCCAGATGAGATCGGCTGAACCCTTTGCGCGGGAGTCGCGTTCGACAACGAGTTGATTGACAATGTCGGGGCCCTGGCCATCAACTGTCCTGAGAGTGATTCCATATCCCTTCTTCAGGCGCGGCGCGACCCAGTTATCGACGTAGCTGTTTATTGACGGGTCGCCGCGCCACATGCGCCACTGGACAGTGGTGCCCCGAGCGCGCGCGACTACGCTGTCCCAGGGCTGGGCTGCGGAGAAAGGAGCTTCGGGCGCATTGCCTTTACACGCGAGCGCAGATATCACGGCTGCCAAGACGACTGCGGTGCCAACAGAACGCACTAGAAAGAGTACCGCGCCGACAGCTGTATCTGTCGCGACGAGCCTGCACTCGTGAACACGATCGGATCGCCCGGGCGGCCAACCTGCGTCCGTGGTCCGCCACCGGGAATTCCATTCGCAAATCCATTCACGATAAGGGAATTGAAGAGATTGAACACATCCGCACGAATAGCCATGTTGCCCGCAGGTACCGGCAATGAATAATCGATTCCGGCGGAGATCTGGGTTGAGTTCGGAAGGCGTTCACCGTTTCGCGGCACTCCGAAGAACCTGTCGTGATTGCCAACGAATCCGTTGCCGAAAATGGAGCCCGAACCGTCGAGATCGCGGAAGAATGCAATCCGGTTGATCGGCGTTCCGGTTTGATAATCAACTATGCCGCTTACCCGGAGCCGGGGCACAATCTCCCGGACACCGCGCAGTGAAAGCTTGTGCCGGCGATCATTGATTGCGTCAGCCCATTCAGCGTCGAAGTCGTTTGCGTACGAAGCATTGAAGTTGATGTCTTCGGTGTCGTTTCGCGCGCGCGACCAAACCCATGTCACCTCCAGCGAGGCCTTCTCGCTTGCACGGCGTCGAAGGTTTGTCTGAAGTCCCCTGTAGGTGCTGCGGCCACCCGATTCGGTTGTCGTGAGCCGGCGGTAAGAGCCGGCCACTGGATTAATGCCCCTGAACGGATCTCCCGCCTCAGCTGGAAGATTGACTGAATCCCCGAGCGTCAGCGGTCTCAGATTTGGATTGAGATCCCAGGAGCGCGGAAGGTTTCGCGTATGGATCCACACCGCGTCCATGGACAGTCCCCACGATCCACCCAACTCGCGCTGGTAGCCAAGCGATGCCTGTCTGCTCTCGGGTTGTTCGAGGCCGAGGGCAAAGGTTTGTCGCACTTCACGCGGAGGAAAGAGCGCGCGCTGTGCATTGAGCTGGCTCGGCGACAAACCTTCCCCGAACTTCGGCGGCGGGAACTGGCTGCCTCTGAAGGTTACAACAGCGTTTCCGTCCGCGCCGAACTGGACTGCGTCCGAGTACACCGCATACGGAAACTTGCCTGTGTATATGCCGGCGCTTCCGCGCACGACGCTGACAGGGGTCGCATACCAGTTGAAGCTGGCGCGCGGCTGAAAGTTGTTCAGGTCGGGCTTGCTGGCGCCGCGGGAAGTGATGTCGTCGTAGTCCCAGCGAAGACCGAGGTTTGCCGTGAATGACGGAGAGATTTTCCAGACATCTTCCACGAATGCAGCGTAGAGGGACTGTGTGAGGTTCACGCGCTGCGGATTGGCGTCGACAGTGTAACTAAGCACGCGCACGTTGGCGGGAACATCGGTAATTGAGGCGAACCGTCCCGCAGCGTTGATATTGCCGTCGTTGATCACCGTGTAGGCACCCTGCGGATTGGTGCCCGACGCATTGAGCCGGAATCTGCTGGCGGTGACATCGCCGCCTACACGAATGGAGTGGCTGTCACCTGCGCGGGTCTCAAAAACATTTCGAAGCTGGAGCTGCGTCTCGCGCTCATCGAATACGAAGTTGCTCGATCCAACGACCGCTTCGACGGTGAGGGAGTCGCGCGATACGATGGTCACCTGCGGCGTTGCAAAGTTGCTCTGTGTCGGTGGGAAGAACCATCGAAACGTACCCAGCTGCACCGACACGGCGTTTGTTGCGTTGCCTCCCCGAAGCGCCGACACGTGAGTGAGCGAGTTGATAGCTCCAATCCGGCGCGTCGTGATATCTGCTTCGGGCACCACGGTTCCACCGCCTTGACCCGCGCGGCTTACATCGCTCATCGCAAATCGGTAGGTCGAGGTCTGATTCGGTGACCACCCGTGATCGACCCTGCCGAACAACCTGTATGTGTCGCGCATCTCCGTTCCCAGAAACTGCGTCTGAGCCGTCGATCCAATCCGATCCTCGCTCTCCCTCGAATACTCTGCGGTTGCAAACAGAAACGTTCGATCGCGGACAAGTGGACCTGCGACTGTCGCACCGAGCTGCGTCCGCGTGAATCCATTCGGATCGATCCCCGCGGGCGCAAACCTCGGTGCAGCATCGAACGGAATTCCCGGCCTGTTGTAGCCGAACACTTCCCCGTTCCAGCGCTCGGTTCCCGCGCGCGTTTCCACATTCACCACGCCGTTGGAACTGCGGCCCCACGCGGAAGAGTATCCGCTCGCAAGCACACTCAGCCGCCGCATTCCTGCCAGTGGAAACTCCACTCGCGGCCCTCCGAGAAATCCTTCGTTGTTGTCGAGACCGTCGATGTTGTACTGAGTGTAGAGAGAGTTGGCCCCGTTGATCGAGAGGGGCGGCGCATCACCGAAGAATCCGGTTGACTGCGCAACACCGGGAACGGTGTACGCGAGCGAGAGCGCATTCCTGGAATCTGTCGGCAGGCTCTGCAGTTCACTGCGCTCGACAGACCCACCCGTCACTGCATCCTTCGTGTTCAGAAGCGGCCGGACTGGTGCGGCTACAATCGCCACCGCATCGAGTGCGTATGCGGGATTGAGCACCACGGTAATCGAGCGGGAAGCACCTGGCGCTATCCCGGCGATTGGCAGGCTGATGGATTCAAAACCCGTTGCCATCAGTGACAGATCGCCATCTGTGCCTTGAGCAATGTCGAGGGTGAACCTGCCCCTCAAGTCGGTTAAAACGGAAACCGTCTCGGCAGGTAGCCCACTTCGCGGCACGAATGTCACACGCGCTGCCGGAATTGCCTGGCCATCCGAGGAGCGAATTGCACCGCTTATCGACGACTGTCCCTGTCCTTCAGCAATCGATGCCAGCGAGATAGCAACTGCCGAGAATACCGTAACCAAATACCCCATTTTCATTCTTGCTCTTGCCCCAGTCTCAGGTTTCGGAACGCCCACAGGAATCGCTGGGCAATAGTGATGGCGACCAGCGCCGACATCACCAGCATCAGATTGCGGAGATGCATTGGAAGGAGAAGCATCAACGCGTACACCACTATCGTTTCAGTACCACCCACGAGTCCCTCCGGCATCGCCACCGACGTCTGTTCATTTCTTGCCAATGCTCCGCTGCCCCGTCGTTCCAGAATTGCGGAGAGATACATCCACGAGGCCGCATTCACGTAGTAAGTCGCAATCAGAACAAACAACGCCCCACTCGGCCTCATATCCTCCGACAGCCCAAAGACGAGCGCACCGGGGATGGCGGCGTATCCGATGAAATCGGCCAGAATATCTGCGTAGGCGCCAAAATCAGTGCGGCGGCCGAGCACGCGTGCCAGCGATCCGTCGAGGCCGTCGAGCATTCTGTTTGTCAAAAACAGCACCAACGCAAGCCCGTATTGCGCGCGAAACGCCATCGCAGCAGACGCAAGTCCAACCGCAAGGCCGACGACGGTGACAATATTCGGACTCACCGCAGTTCCCATGGCGCGAGCAACCGGATCCATGACGCGATCCTTCACACGCCGCATCAACGGATCAATCACCCGGATAGATCAATGCAAAAGACGATACTCCCTCCTCTTGTAGAGTACGATGACATGGCGCCTGTGGATCGCCTCAAGCCAGAAAAAATCATTCAACTTCAGTGAAGATCGCCTGGCGAAGCAATGAGAGATGCAAACGTATGATTTAACAGAACCGCGAACTCCCCAGTGTCGTTTAATACCTGCCTGTCAATCACTTCCAAAGGAAAGGTCAATCATGCGCTCAAGCGCTCTTCTCCTGCTGCGCGTATCACTCGGCGCGTTGATGATGTTCTGGGGCGCCGACAAGCTCGTCAACGTTTCCCACGGCGTTAAAGTCGCCGAGAAGTTCTATCTGGGACTGTTTGCCTCGCCCGCGATTCTCAACGTGTTCGGTGTCATTCAGATTGTTCTCGGCATACTGATAGTTGTCGGCTTGCTACGGCGCTTTGCGTATCCACTGTTGCTCGCCATAACTGCAGCCACCATGCTCGGGGTATGGCGATCCATCGTGGATCCGTGGGCCTGGTATATCAAGGGTGGCAACGTCCTGTTCTTTCCGTCGCTCATTATCTTCGCCGGTGCCCTTGTACTCTGGGCGTTTCGTCCGGAAGACACGCTCGCCGTAGACGCGCGGCGTCGCAGCACCGGCATGAACTGAATGAAGCGCTGGTTCATTATTGCGTTGTTTCTCGGTACCGCGATCGCGGCACTGTTGCTCATCGGACGTTTCGCGGCTGGACCGCTTGCCAATTTTGCCGAGTGGGTTGAGAGCCTGGGGCCGTGGGCACCTGTTGTGTTCATCGCCGGATACGTCATCGCGACAGTGGCGTTCGTCCCAGCTTCTCTCCTGACACTTGCAGGCGGTGCAATTTTTGGGCTGTTCCACGGCGCCCTCTATGTATTCATCGGGGCAACTCTGGGTTCGACCGCAGCGTTTCTCGTTTCGCGGTACGCGGCTCGTCCGTTCGTGGAGAGAAAACTTGCAGACAACAGCCACTACCAGCGCACTCAGAGCGCGATCAAGGAGCAGGGAGGCAGAATCGTTCTGCTTCTTCGGCTATCTCCATTGCTCCCGTTCAACGCACTGAACTACGCTCTCGGCATTTCGAAAGTGGGGATAGTTCCATTCGTCCTGGGCTCAGTCGGGATGATCCCGGGAACGATCCTCTACGTTTACTACGGCAAGCTTGCCGGGGATTTAGCCAGCCTCGGCTCAGGCGGAGTTGAGAAGGGAGCTGCATACTACGGAGTGGCACTTCTCGGGCTTGCCGCTACGATAGCTCTGGCCGTGATTGGAGCCCGAGTCGGCAAGCGAGCGCTTGGAGAAAAGCATGCTGCCTGATAGCGCGGAGCAGATGCGCATCGAGAATGTTCACCCGCACAACTGGGTGAATCCGAAAGCGCAGGACAAGTACCACATGGTGGTAATTGGCGGTGGAACAGCGGGATTGGTAACTGCCGCCATCGCTGCGGGGCTTGGCGCGAAAACCGCGCTCATTGAGCGGCACTGGATGGGAGGTGACTGCCTCAACGTCGGCTGCGTTCCTTCCAAGGGACTGATTCGCGCAACCCGCGCGTGGAAGGCGGCGAGAACTGCGCATGATCGATTCGGCGGCCCGCCGGTTTCCGGTCAGGGCGACTTCGCCCTTGCAATGCAGCGCATGCGCAGAATACGCGCGGACATGAGTGCCGTGGATAGCGCGGCGCGGTTCAAGTCGCTCGGTGTAGACGTATTCCTTGGCGAGGCGCGGTTCACCGACCGTGACCGAGTTTCCGTAGACAACCAGACGCTCGTTTTTCGGCGGGCAGTGATTGCCACGGGAGGCAGGCCAGCGATTCCGCCAATACCTGGTCTCGACGGTGTGAGGTACCTCACCAACGAAACTATTTTCTCACTCGAAGAACGTCCCCAACGAATGGTGGTCATTGGCGGAGGACCGATCGGGTGCGAGTTGGCTCAGACGTTCGCACGGTTCGGCACTCAGGTGACGCTGCTGGAGCGCAATGAGCGCATTCTCACCAAGGACGATCCTGATGCTGCTCGAATTGTCCAGGCATCGCTCGAACGCGACGGTGTCACGGTCATCACTGGTGCGCGAATCGACCGCGTGCTTGGTGGCCTGCCGAACGCGGTGCATTTTGCCGGGGGCCGTGGTGCCGAGCATGTGGATGCGGATGCAATTCTCGTAGCTGGTGGACGCCAGCCGAATGTGGAAGGCCTCAGCCTCGACAGCGCCGGTGTGGAGTACGACGAAAGGAGTGTGCTGACGGACGATCGGCTTCGCACATCGAATCACAGCATCTATGCCGCAGGCGATATCACCGCGCGTACACCGTTCACTCATGCCGCGGATGCGCACGCACGAATGATCGTGCGGAACGCTCTGTTTTATGGACGGCAGAAAGCATCCTCGCTCGTGGTCCCGTGGTGCACTTACACGGAACCGGAGCTCGCCCACACAGGCAAGGCGTGGGATGAACTCGATGACTCCACCGAGAGCGTCACTGTACCATTCGTTGAAGTTGATCGCGCGCGGCTCGATGGCGATGAGGAGGGCTTTCTCAGGGTGCATCTGGAGAAGGGTTCTGACCGGATTGTCGCTGCTACACTCGTCGCCGACCGCGCGGGAGAAGTTATCTCGCAGCTGACCATGGCAATGACACATGGACTGGGACTCGGCAAAATCGGCACGACGATTTTCCCATATCCCACTGCGGCGGAGTCGCTCAGGAAAGCCGCCGACATTCTCAACCGAAAAAAGCTCACCGATAGAACCGCCGGGCTGTTCAGAGCGTGGTTTAAGTATGTCACCTGACCTCAACCGTTCTGGCCGGGAAAATTCTGCGCCTCTTACCTCGATAGAGGGAGGCAGGCTCGTCATTCTTCGCGAGAAGGAGATGCGCGAGCGCCTCGTGGCGCGCGACGAATCTGCGCTGGAAGAACTCGTTGACGCAGCGACGCCCTGGCTTCTCGGTGTGACCCACGCAATGCTGAGCGATAGCAGCGAAGCAGAAGACGTGGTGATGCAGACATTCGAGATAGCGTGGAATCGCATCGGGCTCATTCGCGATGACGGTTCAGACCTTCTTCCGTGGCTTTTCCGCATAGCGCGCAACCGGGCGATCGACCGGCTTCGCTCGAGGCGTCGGCACCAGCTGAAGGCGCGCGCAATTCAAACGCTGTCAGGCCCGCAGGCGCATGTGACTCTGCCTGTCGAGCCGAACGAAGCGGCACAGCCCGGCTGGCATGTTCACGAAACGGTCAAGACCGCCATGATGGAACTCCCGGACGATCAACGCACGGCAATTGACCTTGCGTATTTCCAGGGACTCACTCAATCCGAGATCGCCGAACATCTCGACATTCCGCTGGGTACTGTAAAGACGCGACTTCGGCTCGCGTTCGACAAGCTCCGGATATCACTGGCAACTGTTAAGGACTGGAACCTATGAGCGCACACGACTGGTATGTCGAGCACCGCACCGACTTCGTCGTTCGCACGCTCGACTCAGATGAAGAAGCGAGTTTCTCCGATCATCTTCCGAGGTGTGAAGAGTGCAGGCGCGAAGTGCAGGCAATAGAACGCGAGCTTGCCTGGCTGCCGATGGGCACCGAACCCGTAAAGCCGCGGCCCGGGTTCCGGCATCAGATCATGCGAAAGGTTGTTGGGGAGAAGCAGGGTGCATGGATGCGCTGGGTTGCGCCGCTCGCGCTGGCCGCATCCGTGATGATCGCGATCGGACTCTACCTACCTGAGCGCCGTGAAACCACGCGTCTGGCTCAGGCACTGGAAACGCGAACATCCGAGTTGATGTCTCTTCGCGATTCACTTTCGATAATGCATCAGGCCGCGCGAGTGCTTCAGGCCTCCATCGTCATGAACGGGCAGGAGGGCGGAATGCTCATCTTTGCTGATGACAAGTCGCACCGCTGGAACGTCGTGGTGCATGGTCTGCCGCCCGCACCCCCGGGAGAGACGTACCAGTTCTGGTTCATCTGCTCTGACGGAATGGTGCGCGGTGCAACGGTCACGTCTGAACCTGGCAAGCCGGTATTTCTGACTCTGGGCATGCCTCCTCAGGGCGGAACGGTGATGGGAGCCGCGCTCACTATGGAATCAATGACAAGCCGTTCTTCCGAACCGCGCGGCAAGCAGCTCGCGCATCTGATGCTTTGAGCTGATGCAATTCCTGTGGATGGTTGCAGCGCTCCTGTCGCAGACGGTGTCCGTTCTGGATTTGAGCGGAGCGCGCATTGGTGCCGGCGTTCCGCCTGGCTGGAAAGTCCGCGAAGTGCGAGGGCAGACTGCGCCTGCTGTTGAAGTGCGCAACGACGGCAAGGGTCCCGTGTTCCGTATCGAGGGTGCGGGGCGCGCTGCGTGGTTCTA
>JBKJNN010000104.1:0-39174 GCA_046593625.1 Gemmatimonadaceae bacterium
TCGTCAATTTTCTGAACGTGCAGCAGTCGATGCGCCAGAAGATTCCATTCGGTATTGCACAGATCGGCAAGGCGTTTCGCAACGAGATCACACCCGGGAATTTCATTTTCCGCACGCGTGAGTTCGAGCAGATGGAGATGCAATTCTTCGTCGAGCCGGGAACTGACATGGAGTGGTTCGAATACTGGAAGGCGGAGCGGATGCGATGGCACCGCGGTCTGGGGCTGTCGGAGAACAGGCTTAAGTTTCACCAGCATACCGACGACGAGCTGGCGCACTATGCGCGCGCGGCGTTTGACGTCCAGTTTGATTTCGGTGGCTCACTTGGCTTCCAGGAAATCGAAGGCATTCACAACCGGGGCGATTTCGACCTGTCGCAGCACCAGAAGTTCTCGGGCAAGAAGCTCGAATACTTCGAGCAGGGAGCCAACAAGCGGTTCCTGCCATACGTGGTGGAAACGGCGGTTGGTCCCAATCGCACCCTGCTGGCGATACTCGTGAACGGCTACCGCGAGGAGAACGTCGAAGGAGAGCAGGAGGGACGCGTGGTACTCGGACTCCATCCTGCCCTTGCACCTACGAAGGCGGGAGTTTTTCCGCTCGTGAAAAAGGATGGAATGCCCGAAATGGCCAAGGCCATAGCAAGCGATCTGCGTCCGCTGTTTTCCGTCTTCTACGACGACAGTGGCGCAATCGGCAGGCGGTATCGCAGGCAGGATGAAGTGGGCACGCCCTTCTGCATCACAGTGGACGGCGAATCTGCGGCAGGAAATTCGGTGACCGTTCGCGATCGTGATACACTGGCTCAGGAGCGGGTAAGCGTTGGTGCCCTTCGAGAGTATATCGGTAAGCGCCTCGCCGAATGAGCGGCCTGACGCTCGAAGCACTGCGCCAGGGCGGGCAGGATTTCACCGAGGAAATTTCGCTAGAGGGATATCTCGCACACTCGGGCCACAAATCCGGCGCTGAATTCAAGCCGATATATGAGAAGTATTCGGCGGTGCTTGGCAGGGACGCGCTGGACCTGACCCTTGGTCTATTCAAGGAGTCGGCGAAGGGAACCGAGGAACGCCGCTCTGCTGCAATGCTGCTCGAATGGCAGCTTGAATCCCAGGCTTCCCGCTCACTTGCTGACCTCGATGAACGTGAGATTGCGTGGGAGAGTTCCGCATATATCGACTCTGGAGACGGAACTCGGGTTCAGTACCAGGCCGCGGCGATCGAAATCGCAAACGAACGGGATCGCAAGAAACGCCTCGCACTCGATGCGGCACGCGTCGAGGTGGTGAAAAAGGATCACGCCCCGCTCCGTCTGGAGAGACTCCGTCGCGAAAAGGATTTCATCGAGTCACTCGGCATCGCCGACAGTTACAAAGGCGTTTTCGAGGAGATCACCGGCATATCGCTGTCGTCGCTTTCGCGGGAATGCGCTGCGTTTCTGAGTGACACGCAGGCCATGTGGGACGACACACTTCCTTATTATCTCAAGCAGTCCATCGGCATCAAGCCGTCCCAGGCAACAAGGTCGGATGCACTCGCACTTCTTCGCGCCTCAGAGTATGACTGGGCCTTTCCGGGCAACTCTCTCCACGATTCGGTCGGGCGACAACTTCGGGAGATGAACGTAGACCCGGATGCCGGCGGCAGGATTGTCTATGACATGAGCGACCGGCCCGGGAAGCGGGCCCGCGCGTTCTGTGCACCTACCCGCGTTCCTGAAGAAGTGTATCTGGTGCTGCGCCCGCACGGCGGACAAAGCGATTACACGACACTCCTCCATGAGGCAGGGCACGCGCTGCATTTCGCCCACGTCCGGCCTGATTACCCCTTTGAATTCAAGTGGCTTGGCGACAACTCGGTTACCGAGTCGTACGCCATGTTGTTCGACCACAGGATGCAGGATAGGGGTTGGCTGCTCCGCTACACGGAAGTTGGATCCGCCAAGGTGGACGATTTGCTCCGGCTGGCTGGGTTCGAGGAGCTGCATTACCTGAGGCGATACTGCGCGAAGTTTCTCTATGAAGCAGAAGCGTACGGCACGGACTCTGACTGGAATTCACTCCCGGATTTGTACGTCGACAGGCTCAGCACTGCCACCAGCTTCCGCTACAACCGCGCTGACGCTTTCATTGATTTCGATCCGAGATTTTACTCGACCCGGTACCTCCGGGCCTGGCAGCTCCAGGCGTTGATCAATGAGTCTCTGGTGGAGCGTTTCAATATTGACTGGTTCCGCAATCCAGCCGCTGGGCCATGGATGATCAATGAACTCTGGGCTGAAGGTCAAAGGGAATCCGCTGAGGAGATCGCGCTGCGTGTTGGAGCCCGGGGTCAGGAACTGTCCTTCGGGCCTCTAATTCGAAATATCGGTAAGCTCCTTGGCAGTTGACTGGTCGGCTGTCGAGGCCGAAACGGTAGAGCAGCTACAGGCGTTGATTCGGTTCGACACAACGAATCCGCCGGGCAATGAACTTCCGCTTGCGCAGCATATCGTTGACGTCCTGTCTCGGTCGGGGATCGAGGTACGGCTTCTCGATCCGGCGCCAAACCGCGCGGCAGTGGTGGCCCGCCTCGAGGGGAATGGCACCAGACGTCCGGTGATGCTGCTGGCTCACATGGATGTGGTCGCGGTCGAGCGCGACAAGTGGTCGTGCGACCCATTCGGCGGAATTGTGCGGGACGGGTTTCTCTATGGCCGCGGCGCGATTGACGACAAGGGTATGCTCGCCGCCAACCTCATGACAATGCTTCTCCTCAAGCGCCACATTGTCGACGCGGGAATCGAGTTGGAACGTGACGTGGTGTTCGTCGCGACGTCAGACGAAGAGTCCGGGGGAGAGTTCGGAATGCGATGGCTTGTCGATAACCATCGCGATGTCCTCGATGTGGAGTTCGCCATCAACGAAGGCGGACGCACACGAATCATTGAAGGCGGGAAGCGCTACCTCGCGATTCAGACGGCGGAAAAAATCTCGCACATGGTGACCGTGACCGCACGTGGACCTGCGGGTCATGCTGCAATCCCACTGGAAGGCAACGCCATTTTCCGGCTCGCTCGCGCGCTATCCAGGATTGCCGACTATCGCGAGCCGGTGACGCTTACCAGCACCACGCGGCGATTCTTTTCCATTCTCTCTGGCGTGTGGCCGTCGGAGAGCGAAAGGAGTGCGATGGAGGAACTGGTTTCGGACGATTCTTCACGTTCCGCAGCCGGTGCAGCGAAGCTTTCCAAAGTGCCCGTACTGAACGCAGTAATGCGGAACGGAATCTCGCCAACCGGAATTGTCGGGGGCGTTGCGGGAAACATCATCCCAAGCGAAGCAAGCGCGACCCTCAACGTCAGGACCATTCCCGGTTACGACATTCAGGATGTGCTGGTGCGGCTCCGCGGTTGCGTGGACGATGAGGGCGTGACGTTCTCAACGACCCCGCATACTGATGAGGCACCCGCCTCCGATCCCGACTCCGCGATGTACTCGGCAATCCATGATTCCGCGCGTGCTCTCGATCCCGACCTGACGGTGGTTCCTTATCTCAGCACCGGGGGAACCGACAGCTCTCACCTGAGGCGCCTCGGAATCGACGCTTACGGCGTGCTTCCATTCCCCATGCAGCAGTCAGACGAGGAGCGCATGCACGGGCATGATGAACGCGTGCCTGTCGAGTCCCTGCATTTTGGAACCCGGCTGATCTACGAGTCAATTCGGCGCGTCTGCGGGGTGGGGCCAAGCTTGTCGTAACCTCTCGCTGGCCGGTAGATTGCGTCCTGCTGTAGTGTTGCCCGGAATGGATCCTGATTAACCTTTTTGAAGAATGGCACCAATGAACTCGCAGCTCGCCCGCACAATTCAGGAAGCGTCAACTACATCTTCACCTGGGGAAGTTATCGCAGCTGCCAAGGTGTTTTTCGGGCGGCGCAGCGGGATCTATTCCGCGTTCCTGGATAAGGAAGGCGACGGCTGGGCAACGTTTCGGGGGCAGGGCGGTGAGGAGATCGCAATCGGAACCGCGCCTGCGGGATCTGCCACGCGCGTAACCGGTTCGACATACCTCTTCGACCAGCAGGTCGCGCGGTTTCTCGCTTCGCTTCCGGTGGACCTTTCATCCGTCGGCAGCGGCGTCGAACAGACGGCAGGGGAGCAGTCGTGACCGCCCCATTCGTGAGCCAGCTCCGTGCTTCCGACGATGTCGTCACACTAGGCGTTGGTGCCGCAGGACCGCAATTGCATCTCCGGGTTCAGGCAGCGGAACTCTGGGACGCCGTGCAGATCGTTTCTCCCGCCTCGGGAAGCATTGCGTCCGTCAAGCAGGCGGCGCTGGAGCGTTTTTTCCCGGACGGAGCTGCTGCTTCCGAGTACGTCGTGAAGCTCCGGGGATTTGAGATACTCGACGAGGACACCGGCCTCCACGCCTCGGGGGTTGTCGACGGTTCGACACTTCTCATCGCGCGAAGACGACGCACCCCGGTCAAGTAGCTAGTCCGCCAGCGCAATGCGCCCCGCCTTTATTTCCCACGCTGACTGTGGCCGGCACGACACGGGGTGGGGTCACCCCGAGCACGTTGGCAGACTGAGGGCAATCACGCGCGCCCTGCGTGATGATAAATCGCTCTTCGATACCATCGAGCACGTTGAAGGACGTCATGCGACTGCCGAAGAACTCGGGCTCGCGCACGATCCGGTTTACGTCGGTTCCATCGAGCGTGGTGCTGCAGAAGGCGGCGGACGCCTCGATGCGGATACAGTGATCAGCGAGGGATCGTGGGTCGCGGCAACTGCCGGCGCCGGCAGTGTTCTCGACGGAGTCGATCGCGCCATGTCAGGCAGCAGTCTTCGTTCGTTCTGTGCGGTCAGGCCGCCCGGCCATCACGCCCTTCGCGATCGCGGCATGGGTTTCTGCCTGTTCGGCAACATAGCGCTCGCAGCACACTATGCGAGGCAAAGGCACGCTGCCGGCAAAATTCTCCTCGTGGACTGGGATGTTCACCACGGCAACGGCACGCAGGCACTCGTCGAACACGAGCCTGACATCCACTTCGTATCCATGCACCAGTGGCCATGGTATCCAGGGACCGGTGCGGCGGACGACAGGGGACCCCACAAAAGTGTCTGGAATATTCCGATGCCCCCGGCGCTTGCTCCTGGCGACTACGTGAGTGCACTCGAGCGCGGTATTGACTCTGCCACCGAGGGATTCGTTCCGGATCTGGTGCTGGTTTCAGCCGGATTCGACTCGCTCTCGGGCGATCCGCTTGGAGGATTTACTCTCGAAATCGAACATTTCGAAAGTCTGACTAGATCTCTTGTGAGTCGAGCAGATTCCTGGTGCGGGGGAAAGCTCGTCAGTTCCCTGGAGGGTGGCTATGCACCGGAGAGGACGGCCGCAGCCTGCGTCGCACATCTCGGCGCACTCGCCTGACAGTGACTCTCACACGCTGGCGATACCCGGGCTAGCTTCAAGGATGATTCAGGGTCTATGGGCACACTATAGCGATGCATCCGGCGCGGCGCAGCAGGTGCAGACGCCTGAGGAAATACGTGAAGCATTCGAATCAGATGCTGGCACGCTGTGGGTGGACGTCGACCTTGGAAGCAGGGAAGCAGTCGCCCTTCTCACCGATGTCTTTCATTTTCACCCGCTCGCAATTGAGGACAGCCTCAATCCACAGTCACGCGTCAAGATCGAGGAGTACGCCGGATTCTTGATACTGATTGTCCGGACAATCTCCTTCGTCGATCAGACGGACGATCCGTATGACATCGAGACAATCAATCTGACATGCTTCCTGGGAAAGAAATTTCTGGTGACCGTGCACGGAGGCCACGCTTCTCCCGTCGATCAAATCAGGGAAAGACTGGAAAAGAAGCCGGAAATCGCCTCAGCCGGCCCGTCGCGGCTCATGCACGCAGTTGTCGATGAAGCAGTCAACGCATATTTCCCCCTCGTGGATCAGCTCGACGAATTTATGGACGGGCTGGAGGAAAAAGTGTTCGCGTCATTCGACCAGACGGCGCTGCGGGAGATATTCAGCGTAAAGCGGCTGGTTCTGTCGCTCAGGCGCCACCTGGCCCCCGAGCGCGATGTCTTCAGCATCCTTACGAACAGGCCGAGCACCCTTCTGACGCTTGACGACCAGGTTTACTTCAGGGATATATACGATCACATCCTGCGCATCAACGATTCCCTCGAAACCTATCGCGAGTTGCTCAGCAACACGCTCGACAGTTACTTAACACAGGTATCGAATCGCCTCGGAATGGTTACGAAGGCGCTGAGCGTCGTGGCCACTGTCTCACTTCCATTTGTCGTCGTCAGCGGAATGTGGGGCATGAACTTCGACGAGATTCCGCTTCAGCATGCAAGCCACGGATTCTGGACGATGCTCGTGCTTCAGCTCGGGCTCGGTGGACTCATACTTCTATTTCTAAGATGGCGCAAACTCCTGTAAAGGCTCTCAGATTGTTTGGTGTCGCAAGCCACGAGTCAACGTCGACTCAATTGCTTGCCGACGGTGTTGACCTGGTTCAATTCAGGTCGCTTGCAGCGCTCGTAACTCCCGAATCGCACACGCGCACTGTCATGACCGAAAAGGACGTTGCGGAGTACCGGCGGATACTCGAAGAAGTTCAGTCGGTAACTGCAGTGCTTCCCGCACCTCCCGGCACAGTCTTCAGATCGCACGGCAGTCTCACACGCTGGCTCGAGCTGCACTATTTCACTCTTAACCAGACACTCGGCACTGTCGAGGGCCATGGGCAGGCGAGACTGACGATCACCAAGACAGCGGGGGTCGACCCAAAGAACGCGACGGGCGCTGAGGCAAAGGAGAGTTCCAAGCAGTTGCTTGCGACCGCTTCGCAAAGCATGAGAAACCTGCGGACGCAGGCGGCTGCAACGGTCACGCTGCCCCTGCTTGCTGACCAGGCCGAAGTTGTCGCACGGGCGTCGTTTCTCGTCGAGCTCGATACCTGGAGCGAATTCGCGGAACTGGTGAAAAAAGAAGATGAGCGCCAGACGGCACTGGATTTTCACCTGAGCGGTCCGTGGCCCCCATATGATTTCGTCCAGATGCAGTTTGGTGGATAAAGATGTTCTGCCCTGATTGTGGCTCGTGGAATCGCGGCTCTGCAGCTCGCTGCCTGCGATGCAACGAGCTGCTGCCGGTCACTGTGCCGCGAAACGCGCAGCCACCGGACCCGGCAATTACTGCGTTGCGCCATGTCACGGGTGGTCGTTACAGTGTCATGCACCGCGTCGGCGAAGGCGGGATGGCAAACGTCTACTACGCGCTCCACATACCGCTGGACTGCCCGGTGGTCATCAAGGTGATGCATCCGCACCTCGCCCGCGATGCAGATATGCGGGAGCGTTTTCGGCGTGAGGCAGAGTCTGCAGCTCAGCTGGTTCATCCGCATATCTGCCCGATCACCGACTTCGGTATCGTCGGTGATCAGGTCTTCCTGGTAATGCCTTACCTCGCCCGCGGAACGCTGGCCGACCGAATCAACAACCGCCGGTCGTTCCCTCCCGAGCGTACTGCGGCAATCGCGGCACAGGTGGCCTGCGCACTCGACTACGCGCACCGCCATGGCCTGGTACACCGCGACATCAAGCCGGACAACATTCTCTTCGATGAAGACGAACACGCTCTCGTTACTGATTTTGGTATTGCCACAGGACATTTCCGCGCCCGAATGACGGGTACCGGCAACGTAATGGGCACACCTCACTACATGTCACCCGAGCAGGCGAGGGGCAAGCTCCTCGATGGCCGCAGCGACCTTTACGCCCTCGGCGTCGTGATGTACGAGACGCTTCTCGGCTTTCCTCCGTTCGATGGTGCGGATGGATATTCCATCAGCTACAAGCACGTGACCGAGACCGCAGCTGCGCCCGATGTAGTGGACTCTCGAATTCCGGCGGAGTTGTCGGCGATTGTCATGACATGCCTGTCCAAACGGGCCGCAGACCGGTACCAGCGCGGCCACGAGCTCGCGGATGTGCTCATCAGGTTCCTCGGCGGAGTGGGCGCGCCGGACGAGATGCGCGCCGCATGGACAGCGCGAGTGCCGTCCCCGATTGGATCGCTGCGGTCGCTGGTAACCGGATGAAGATCTCGTTTGATGTGATCACTCTGGAGACGCGCTACCCCTTTGTGATTGCGCGAGGCGGCTATGCGTCTCACCGGAACGTCGTGGTGCGCATCGTGGACTCTGACGGAATCGAAGGTTTGGGAGAGGCTGCACCAAATCGTTACTACGGGGAGAGTGTTGCCAGCGTGACGGCTGCCTTGGAGCAGTTCGAGCCGGTACTTGGCAGCTCGGATTCGTGGTCGCTCGAGGCAATCGATGCCCGGCTCGATCAAACCCTGCGCGGTAACGGAGCTGCTCGCAGTGCGATCAGCGCGGCGCTGCACGACATGGCGGGCAAGCGGCTGGGCTTGCCGGTTCATCGCCTGTGGGGGCTCGACGCGGCCGACGCAGGTGAGTCCAGCTTCACGATCGGAATCGCCGACAACGATGGCCTCAGAAAGCGAATTGCCGATGCAAGGGATTACCCGATCCTCAAGGTCAAGCTCGGAACCGACCGGGATATGGAGATAGTACGAATCGTGCGCGAGGAAGCGCCCGGGAAGCGGCTGAGAGTCGATGCAAACGCGGCGTGGACGCCATCTCACGCCGTTATGATGACAGATTTTCTGGCGGAGCATGGAGTCGAATTCGTCGAACAGCCGGTGGCACAGCACGACATCGAGGGTCTTCGCTTTGTCCGGAATCGGTCAAAGCTTCCAATCATTGCCGACGAATCGTGTCTCGTTTCATCCGACGTTCCGCGCCTGGCCGGCGCAGTTGACGGCGTGAACCTGAAACTTTCCAAATGCGGAAGTCTTCGTGAGGCAGTTCGAATCGTGCACACGGCGCGCGCATTCGGGATGATTGTCATGGCCGGATGCATGATCGAGTCGAGCCTTGGAATTTCAGCCGTGGCCCAACTCGCGCCGATGCTCGACCATGCTGATTTCGATGGCGCAGCGCTGCTCGCTCGCGACCCATTTGCCGGAGCCACGATTCGGGAAGGTAAGATCCGTCTTTCCGACGCCCCCGGTCTTGGTGTTTCCCTGAGCATCGAAGGGAGTGACGACGCGGCAGGTGCGAGCGCCCGCTAGCGCAGCAGCATGAGTCCGCGCGCCGCGGGACAACTGGTTGAAGTCGCGCTTCCGGTTCCGCTTTTCCAGACCTTTACCTACGCACTGAATCCCGACAGCGAACGCGTGCCGGCTGCGGGGTCACGCGTCGTCGTGCCATTTCGCAACAGAAAGGAGATCGGCATCTGCCTCGGTCCCGCCACTGGAGTCGCACCCAGGGGCGTCAAGCGCGTGATCGAAGTGCCGGATGATCTCCCAGCCCTCAGCGAATCCATGATCGCGCTTTGCCGCTGGATTGGAGATTACTTCATCGTTCCTATCGGCATTGCGCTGCGAACGGCATTGCCGGCAGCGATGACCGGAGCCGGCCAGCCTAAGCCGGCGAGGAAGACACATCGAGTGGTGCGGCTGCGTGAAGATCTTCCCACTCTCACCCATCGCGAGAAGGCCTTCGCGAGAGCACCGCAGCAGCGTGCTGTATTCGAGCTGCTGGAAAGTCTTGGAGGCAGAAGCACGCTCGAGCACCTCCTCGAGCAGCTCCAGTTCTCGTCGTCGGTACTGAAAGCGCTCGAGAAACGAGGACTTGTGGTGGTGGACGCGGAGGAGATCGACCGGGATCCATTCATGATGCGCTCGGTTCCTCCTGCGGGCCCGCTTGAACCCACTGCTGCGCAGAAAGCAGCGATCGCGCAGATGATCGCCGGCGGACGGGGCGACGTTTTTTTACTGCACGGCGTAACGGGCAGCGGGAAGACTCTCGTTTACATCGAGCTGCTGCGAGAGATAGTGGATCGCCGCGGGCAGACGGGAATCGTCCTCGTTCCCGAAATCGCGCTCACCCCGCAGACAGTTGACAGATTCAGGGCCGTATTCGGCGACAGGATTGCAGTGCTTCACTCCGCGCTGAGCGACGGCGAGCGTTACGACCAGTGGCTAGCTATCAAGCGGGGGGAAAAACGGATTGTCGTGGGGGCGAGATCGGCCATCTTCGCACCGTTGGAGAATCTCGGCGCCATCATCGTCGACGAAGAGCACGAGGCCAGCTACAAGCAGGGCGAGAATCCGCGCTACCATGCGCGCGAGGTGGCAATCATGCGCGCGAAGATGGAGAACGCAGTCGTCGTACTCGGCAGTGCTACCCCTTCACTTGAATCATGGACTAACGCGGCCGCAGGCAAATACGCCTTGATCACGCTTCCTGACAGAGTGGGCGGTGGCAGGCTCCCCGCTGTCAACGTCGTCGATCTGCGGCACAGGCATCCGCCATCTACGCCAGGAGCAGCGGGAGGCGTTGAGTATTCTGCCGTCATCAGGGAGGAACTCGACCGGGCGCTCACCGAGACTCTGAGTCGGGGCGAACAGGCGATTCTTCTTTTGAATCGCCGGGGGTACTCGTCGTTCGTTCAATGCAATGATTGCGGGGACGTTGTTGCGTGTCCCGACTGCAGCATTACGCTCACCCTTCACCGGGCGCCCGAACGGCTGCTCTGTCATTACTGCTCTCATCAGGAGCCGCTGCGCACGCGCTGCGCGCGTTGCGGTGGAGAAACGCTTAGAAATCGAGGGCTTGGCACGCAGCAGGTGGAGCGGCTGATCGGTGAGCGATTTCCATCTGCACGAATTGCACGAATGGATGTGGACACGACCAGCGGCAAGTGGGCTCACGCCGAGATACTGGACAGAGTGGGACGGGGGGAGGTGGACATCCTGCTGGGCACGCAGATGATTGCGAAGGGCCTCGATTTTCCGAATGTCACACTCGTCGGTGTGGTTGATGCAGACGTCGGAATAAATCTTCCTGACTTTCGCGCGTCGGAGCGCTGCTTTCAACTGCTCAGCCAGGTCGCTGGCCGCGCGGGCAGGGGGCCGAAAGGCGGGAAGGTATTGATTCAGACGCGGCTGCCCTCACACCATGCGGTGCAATGCGCGGTGAGACACGATTACACGACGTTCGTCAATGAGGAACTCGAGGGCCGCGTGCAGCCTGCATACCCGCCCAACCTGCGGTTGGTGAATATCGTGTTCAGCGGTACCAGTGCCGACGCAACGTCGCAGCTGGCTACCGGCGGCGCAGACTGGCTGCAGGAACTCCTGAAATCCCAGACGTCGGGAGACGTGACTCTCATCGGCCCGGCTCCGTGTCCAATCGAAAGAGTGAAGACGCGCTGGCGCTGGCATGTGCTCCTCAAGTCAGGCAACGCAGGGGAATTGACGCGGGTGAGTCGCTATTTCATGGAGCGGTTCAAGGTTCCTGCTGCCCTCCGCGTGACGCTGGATAGAGATCCCGTGGCGCTCCTGTAGCGCAACGGATCATCTTTAGGAGTGACGAATCTCAAACTTCCCGACTTTGCCAGTCCGCGGCTGACACAAGCTCCTGACGCGCGGTTCATCGCGGCGCCGGCAGACGGCGTCCTCCCCGAGGGTTTTTTTTCGACGACCAATCTTCCCACCTGGGTGAGGATCGGTGGCGAGTGGAAAATGCCGCTCGAGCCGAGGATGGATGGTGTGCTGGTGCTGGATAGGTCTAAGGACCTCTGGATAAGGGAAGGCCGTCGCGTGCGGCGTGGAGATAATGTCGCCGTGGGAGCGGCAGAGGACGGCTCCGAAGGCATCCTGGTTCTCTCCCCTCACGATGCCCCGGACGACGGGGAGTTCAGGTTCATGACCAGCGAGGTATCACGCGAGAAACCCATCGACTATGGGCAGATGGCGGCGATTCTGATTGAAGAGCGGGATCGCGGGGGTTACCCGGTCTGGGTAACAGGGCCGGCGCTGGTGCATTCGCGTGCACGCGCCGACATGGTGTGGTTCATCGAAAATGGTTTCGTGGGCGCGCTTCTGGCCGGCAATGCCGTCGCGGTACATGACATCGAGGCTTCGATATTTGGAACTACGCTCGGAATGACGCAGACCGGAGCTGCATCGTCTGGCGGGCACGGACTGCATATGAGGGCAATCAATCAGGTGCGCCGTGCCGGCTCCATTGCAGCAGCAGTTCGTGACGGGATCGTGAAGGACGGAATCATGCACGCACTGGTGACGCATTCAGTGCCCTTTGTCCTTACCGGGTCAATCCGTGATGACGGTCCTCTGCCGGACGTGATAACAGATGCCATTGCCGGCCAGGACGCGATGCGGAAGCACTCTACCAAGGCCACCATGGCCATCCTCGTTGCGACGGCACTTCACGCCATTGCCACGGGAAACATGCTTCCGGCATTTGTGACTTCTGAGGATGGTTCGCTTCGCGAACTGCCGACAATCTGTGTGGATTCGTCTGAGTTTGTCGTAAGCAAGCTGAAGGATCGAGGAACTCATCAGGCTTTTGGCGTCGTCACCAACGCGCAGGATTTCATGCACATTCTGCGACTGTATGTCGAACGCGAAACCACCAAGCGGACAATCAATCAGACATGATCGAAACTACTGAACGGTTCCTGAAGGAAATAGCAGAGCAGGTTGGTGCAGACCACGTCGAAATGATTCATCTCTTCCCGCCCATTCGGCAGGGTGGAGTGGAAACTGGCGCGGCTGTCATCGCGGCGAGTCCCTCAGTTCAGGAACGCCATATAGTCTACAGCGCGAGCTACCGTCATACGCTGAAGGGGCCGGAACGCGGAAAGTGGGAAGTGGAGATAACGGCGGAGGCAGATGCTCCGCTCATCACTGTAGACGCGGTGGTGCGGGGCGTCATGAAACGAGCGGGCGAGACGTTCGAGCCAGAGCGCCTGTCAGCATCGGAGTTCAAAACCATTATCGGCCTCGCTCATCACGCCTCGGAGTAGCGAAGCATCACTGCGCGGTGAATGTCCCGCGCGTCCTCGAGCACTTCATCCGCTACATCGAGCCACGCCGGCGTAATCAGGAACGGGTAGACCTGATCGCCCCCTGCGGAACCGTGGGCACCGATCTGGTCATCGAAGGAAATGATTCTTTCGCCGTCGTAGGCCCCGAAGAGAACGCAGTCACCTGCATTGGGCTGATTTACGAGCGACTCCACAGCCTTCAGAACATAGTCTTCCGTTCCGTACGGACCCATCGGGTTATCACCCGCTGTTACGTGGATGACTCCGTCGCGTATCACTCCGGTCCCGGCCCGGCTCTGAACGTGCACACCGCCTTCCGTGCGGGTGGCCAGCAACCCAACGCCCTCGTGGTTCAACAGCGCAGTGTACAGTCCATTGCGCCGCGGCTGAGCGTGAATGTCCGGGAGCGAAAGCTGCCGCTCGTCGTCGGCGAAATAGAGAAGTGCGAGACAGGAGCTGTACGTCACCACGACATCGTGAGTTGCCGCGACGCGGTATTTCTCCGGGATAATGATTTCCCGAATTCCGTAATGGCTTCTGACCCAGTCCCGCATGTGTCTGAACATCCGCCGCGTGCGTTCGCTGGCTGGCGGTGTAATGACCGCGGCCGCCTCGAACACCTCTGCTCCGATGTCCGCGTACTCACTCACATCGGAGTGACTCGCCAGGACACCGCCGTCGAGCATGCTCTCCACTGTCGAGCCGAGCGACTCTCCGAATTTCACGCGGTAGCTGATTGCGGGCGTCATGCCGTGATCCGACAGAATCACAAGGTCGTATTGCCTGCCTCCTGACAGCCGCGCCATCCGCCATATCTCGGAAATGCGCGCATCCGTACGTCGCATGTCAGCCAGCGCCTGTTTGCTCGACGGACCGAAGTGGTGCGCAAGCTCATCGTACTGCATGAACGTGCTGTAGATGACTGGCACGCCGAGATAGACGTCGAGCAGAATTGCCATCGTCTGCAGCTCGCGGATGATGACGTTGCTGAGAATGCGAATGAACGGAAAGATGCCTTCGGAATGGGTGAATCTGCGGGCCCAAATCCCCCGCAGCCGCTCCCACTCCTCGAGCAGGTATTCGAGCACGCTTTGCAATCCCATCCGCGCCACGCGGATTGGATGGAGCAGGATGAGAATCGCCATCCGCTTGCCGCCGAGCCGCTGGTACACGCTCATCTTTTCGCGCGTGGCGACTGTGAACGCGACGGTCTGCGCGTCGCCGTCAATCAGGTTGACGTAGCTCGACCCTCCCGCGAGCGCACCGGGCGCCCGAATACGATCCCGGATGTACTGCACTCCGTGGGGAGCGTTGCATGTAATGATTTTTCTTGCGGGTTTATCGTAAAAGCGAAAGGCAGGGATGCCGCCGTTCTCCCCGTGAAAAATTCCCGCCTGACAGTACGGTGTTGCAGAAGGGAGCCCGCAAAACCATCGACGCAGACGAAAGTCTCCGCTGTCGAGCAGCTTGCGAATCGTCGGACAGTAGCCGCGATCGAAAGCGCGCTGGAGGTCGGCAAACGACAATGCATCGAGTTGCAGCATGATGAGTCCGCGCCGCCCGTCGTGCGCGCGTTTCTCTTTTCTGAAAAGCCAGTACTTCGCGCGGTAGTAGAAACTGAGCAACGGGCCCGCGCGCGGGCGCCGGCGCCTCTCCTTCACGCCGCCGCTTCGGAAACGATTTTCAGGAGATCCCGAACCGGGACTGGCTTGACCAGGACGTCGCGGCATCCGGCTGACATGCATCGCTCGCGCGTTGCCGCATCGCCGTGACCGGTCATGGCGAATGTCGATCGCGGCGACATACCACTCGCAGCGAGTTCGACGAGCACTGATAACCCGTCGCCGTCGGGAAGCACAATGTCGAGCAGCATCACATCCGCCAGCCGCGCAGTTCCGCAGGCAGCCGCCTCCGCCGCCGTCTCAGCGATCGACACATCAAATCCAGCTGACTCGAGCAGAACCCTCAGTGCGCCGCTGATCATCGCGTTGTCTTCCACCAGCAGGATGTGAGCGCTCATCTGGCAGGCGGTTGAACGGGCAGCGTGAAAAAGAACCGGCTGCCGCAACCCAGCTCGCTCTCCACCCATATTTTCCCGCCGTGCAACTCGACGAAGCGACGTGCGATCGTCAGCCCCAGCCCGGTCCCATGGTGGACGCGGGAAGCAGACGAATCTACCTGGGCAAACTCGCGGAATATCAGCTCGTGATGGTCACGGGCAATGCCGCGTCCCGTGTCTCCGACTTCCATCAGAACCACGTTCTCGGGATCTTCGGGATGCATGATTGCATTAACCCACACGCGGCCGCCCGGCGGCGTGAATTCGAATGCGTTGCCGAGGAGATTGGTGAGAACGTGGATAATCTTGTCGCGGTCGCCACGCACATCACGAAGCTCCGGCGAGAGATAACGCTCCAGCGACAGACCCTTCCTTGCAACGAGTGATTCGTTGAGAGACGAGACCTGAAATACAACGTCGTGGATGGAGAAGTCGGTCTCGACGCGAGTCAGCGGCTCGCTGGAATCGCGGGCGTGCATGAGGATTTCAGCAATCATGTCCAGCAGCTGGCGGCCACCCGTGATGATGATCGAGATGCTGTCCTTCTGCCGTGTCGTTATGTCTCCCAGAATTCCGTCGCGGAGTATCTCGGCATGGGTGATGATGGCAGTCAGAGGGGTGCGAAGGTCATGGGAAATGTTGGAGAGAAACTGCGTCTTGAGCGCATCTCTCTCCGTCAGTTCGGTGACTCTGCGCTGCGCGTCGGCCAGCTCCGACTCAAGGGCGGCAATGCGATCCTCGCGAGCGTCCCCGCGGCCTGAATGCCTGTCAAGCCTGGACAGGTCCACGTCAGTCAACTCTCGCTCCGGGCATGCGGCAGGATACTGGTGAGCAGGATTGGGTTCGGTTCATGGGGCGCTGATACCATTCCGGCGCCAAAAGAGTTCAACGGCGCATCGCTGGTGTTTGTGATTAGGACCGGGCGGTAAATTTGGCGATGCGATCTCCGCTCTGGGGGGTAGAACAACGCTGGAGATCGCCAGTGGAAGCTACTTGGCACAACGATTGCCCCTCCTGGTGTGACTAAACACTTGTGCGATATCGTTAGGTCCACAAGAGTAAACAACGGAGGTCAGACCGAATGTCAAAATATATCTCGCGCGCAGCAACCCCGCTCGCGTTATCGATTGCGCTGTTGCTGGGCGCATGTTCAGACTCGAACAAGAACGACTCTCTCGCGACGGACACTTCGCTCAATCGCGATCTGCAGATGGCCAATCAGGACACCTCGCTGCAGCCCGCACTGCAGGACGTGCCTGCCACTTCGGCTCCGGCTCCAGTTGCCTCGGCACCAGTGCGTGCTGCGCCGGCTCCGGCTCGGACACCCACGCGCACCACGCCGCGTACTACCACACCGCCGCGGACTACCACGCCGACACCTGCCAGGACGGCGAGCGGCAATACAGTGACGCGCGGGTCTACCGGCTCCGAGCGCGCTCTGGGAACTATCCCCGCAGGTTCGGAAGTGAGTCTTACGTCGAACGCGCGCATCTGCACGAACACTCACCAGGTTGGGCAGCGCTTCAGCGCGACAGTCGCCAACTCGGTCAGTGGCAGCAATGGTGCGAGCATTCCCGCTGGAGCCACAGCGACGGTGGAGATCACCGAGCTCAAGCGCAGCGAAAATGCGAACGACGCAGTCAAGATGGGCTTCCGCGTGGTGTCAGTCACCTTTGGCGGGAAGACTTATCCGATCTCGGCGACAACGACGTATGCCAATGTTGATCGGGTCCGAAACCAGCCCAAGGACAAGGATGTGCAGAAGGTTGTGGGTGGTGCTGCCGTCGGCGCCATTCTCGGCCAGGTCCTCGGGAAGAGCACCAAGTCGACTGTCATTGGCGCAGCTGCAGGGGCTGCGGCCGGTACTGCTGCAGCTTCCGCAACGGCCAACTTCGAAGGATGCGTTCCGTCCGGCGGCAGATTGACCATCACACTCGATAACTCCGCTACGATCTCGACCTGAGGTTGCGGGTTCGGTCTGGATGAATGCAGTGCGGCCCGCTGATCAAGTCAGCGGGCCGCATTTGCATTCAGTCGACTTCAGTATCCGGCAGCAGCGCCGCCGCTTCCCCGCGGATCGTCCATTCCTTCCAGTCCTCCTGGCACGACGCGTATGGCGACCACAGATCCTCCGATGTACGACTGGGGTACTATTGCGTATCCCATGCTTTTCAGCTCGCTCACGACCCCCGGCGAGAATCCTCCATCATCAATTCTGATATCGTCTGGCAGTGCCTGGTGATGAATTCGAGGCGCCCTCACTGCATCGTACAGCCCCATTCGGTTCTCGATCACGTTGAGGATCACCTGTACCGTGCTCGTGATAATGCGCGGTCCACCACGCGCACCAACGACCATCGAAAGTCTGCCCTGAGGATCCAGCACGATGGTCGGTGACATTGCGCTCAACATTCTCTTCCCGGGAGCAATGGCGTTTGCCTCGCCCTGCACGAGCCCGAACATGTTTGGCGCTCCGGGCTGGGACGCAAAATCATCCATGGTGTTGTTCATGAAAAATCCGGCGCCTTTGACAAAAACGCCGGAGCCGTACAGCCCGTTCAATGTGGTAGTGGTAGATACGGCATTTCCCGCGGCATCGACGACTGAATAGTGCGTAGTCTCCATTCCCTCGCGTGAAGTCACGGGCAGCCCCGGTGTCGGTGTGGAGTGGTCCGTGCCGATCGTCGCACGCAGGCGCGCGGCATGCTCGCGACTCGCAAGAACATCGATAGGGATTTTCACGAAGTCAGGATCTGCCAGCAGAGCGTTCCTGTCTATGAATGCGCGCTGGAATGCGGAAGTCACGAGATGCAGGTAACGCGCAGTTCCGAACGCGGAGAGCGACGCAAAGCCATCGAGGATGTTCAGCGTCTCTCCGATCGTGATACCGCCAGAGGATGACGGCGGCATGGAGACGAGGTGGTAGCCGCGGAACGTGGTTGTAACCGGTTTGCGCCAGACAGGCTTGTAACGCTCCAGGTCTGCCGCCGTGATGAGTCCGCAGCCATGCGACGCTCGCTCGCGCGCAGAAATACCGGGCGCGCAATCCCGCCGCATCTCCGCAACGATCAGCGCCGCCACCTTCCCGCGATAAAACCCGGGTGCTCCACTGCGTGCGACGGCACGCAGCGTCATTGCCAGATCGGGCTGAATCAGCCGGGTGCCCACCGCCACAGGTTTGCCTGCAGGAAGAAATACTTCTGCGCCTGCGTAACGCGAGAGCACAGGTTCTTTTCCCGCAATCGATCGCGAAAGCACAGAATCGACAACGAACCCTTCTTCAGCCAGGCGGATTGCCGGCTCCATCACGCGAGCGAGCGGCAGCGCTCCGAATCGCTTGTGCGCTGCAACCATTCCCGCAACTGCCCCAGGCACCCCTGAGGCAGAACGTCCGTTGATACTGTGATCCGTGAGCCGCCCCGCCTGATCGACGTACATGTTCCTGAACGACGAGGCAGGCGCCATCTCCCGATAGTCGAGCGCCGCCGTGCGGCCGTCGGCCATCCGGATGACCATGTAGCCGCCTCCACCCAGGTTGCCGGCCTCGGGATATGCCACCGCAAGAGCGAACCCGGTTGCTACTGCAGCGTCCACGGCATTTCCGCCGGCCTTGAGCACTTCCACCCCAGCTTCGGCAGCTATCCGGCTGCTACTCGCCACCATCGCGTGCTCAGCAAACGTCGCGCGCCCGCTCGCCTGGTATTTCCATGACGGGTTCATGGACGGCGCTCCTGAAATTCCAGGCGACTGTCCGTGAGCATCGCGAGGGAGCACAGTGGCAACGCAAAGGCATGCAATCACCGCCGCACGCATCAATCGGGCTGCAACTCCGCTGCGAGAAATTTGCCCGTGATCGTTAACGCCGCCGCGTACCGCGCGCGCGATTGCCGAATCCGTACCTGAAGTTGAGGCGTAGCGTGCGCTGCTTGAGAGTATTGCTCTGTTCACTCGTCAGTCCTGTGCGTTCGTGAATTGCGAGTCCGAAATCCTGGACTACGCTGATTTGCGCGACTGGACTCAAGGCGTATCCGAATCCATACCCAAAGGTAAAATATGGATCGATGTTGCCATCCGTCGGGGCTAGTGCCGTTCCATCACTGTCCCTGTGCAGATTGCGATACTGCGCTACACCTGCGCTCGCCTCGAGAACCTGGTGGAGCCCCATCCCTCCACCAGCGTGGAAGGAAGCGCCGAGCGTCACTACATCGAGGTGGGCTGCGCAGCGAGTACAGCTGTTATCGCCGCCGGGACCGAAGTAAGTGAAAGGCGCGCGTACGAACGTGCCGGTCGCTCCAACCGACGTCGTGGGGTTGATGGACTTCTCCAGTGATGCCCGGTACTGGGGATTTGACGCCTGGCCAAAATCCCACGTGCTGCCCGTGGCTCCATCGCTCACGTTGTTACCGTTGAACAGCCCGAGCCCGAGCGACATCCAGGCGGCTGGCTCGGGAGCAGCAGGCACTCTCCGGCGAACCTGCGAATCCGCAGATCCCGCAAATACCGTCAGCAGCAGAATTGCAAATAATGTCTTCACTGAGTCTCCGTTTGGCTTGCGGCTCGCGAGAATCAGCGGGTAACTTCCCCACGTGACAGCCAAACGCGATCCGCATGATTGATCCCCGGGCGACAGAGCGTCGCAATCCGCGGACCGCTTCAATCGACCTCGCCACCCCCCTCGAGATCGTCGATGTCATAAACGCCGAGGACAGGTTGGTTCCCGAAGCCATCGCCACTCAGCGCGAGCAGATTGCCTTGGCGATTGAAATTGCGGAGCGGACTTTCAGGAACGGCGGCCGCCTCTTCTACGTTGGAGCGGGAACATCGGGTCGCCTCGGCGTGCTGGACGCGAGTGAAATCCCGCCGACATTCGGAGCTGATCCGGAGCTTGTTCAGGGAATCATTGCCGGAGGAATGGCGGCGTTGACAAAAGCCCAGGAAGGCGCTGAAGACATCGTCGAGAATGGCGCGAAGGAAATCGATGCGCGGAACGTCGGTCCCAACGACTTCGTGATCGGCATTGCAGCTTCAGGCACCACGCCCTATGTGCACGCGGCAATTGCCCGCGCCGCCGAGCTCGGGGCAAGCACCGGAATTGTGGCCTGCTCGGAGCTTTCCCGGGAAGTTCTCGACTCGGTTGATGTTGCCATTGTCCCGATCACGGGGCCGGAAGTCGTAACCGGATCAACCCGGATGAAGGCGGGAACTGCTACGAAACTCGTGCTGAACATGATCACCACCGGCGCGATGATCCGGCTGGGAAAGACCTACGGCAATCTCATGGTCGATCTCCGCTCCACAAACAACAAGCTGAAGGACCGGAGCGAGCGCATAGTCATGGAAGTCTGCGGAGTCTCGCGCGAAGATGCGCGCACACTTCTCGACGATGCTGACAAGAGTGTAAAAACTGCAATCGTGATGCAGAAGCTGGGCGTCGGCAGGCACGAGGCGCTGGCAGCTCTCGAGAACGCAGGGGGTCTGATTCGCCGTGCGCTTCCAGACAGTCCACCACCACCGGTTCTCGAATGACATCGACAGCCCGACCCGGCTTCGCGGGTGAGAGCAGGATCCTGATAGGCCTCATGTCGGGCACTTCGCTCGACGGAATCACTGCCGCAGTGGTGAGGTTTACTCCGCGCGACGGAGACGCGGTAGACGCTGAACTGCTCGGCTTCACTGTCCACGAATATTCGCCTGCGCGGCGCGAGCGGCTCGCTCGCGCGCTCGGCGGAGCGACGCCGTCCGAGTACACCCGGCTCAACTTCGATCTCGGTGACTGGCTGGCCGATGCTGCGATCGCTGCCATTGCCGAAGCAGGAGTCGCGCGCGCGAACATCTCGGCGATTGCTTCGCATGGCCAGTCTATATGGCATGAGCCGGGACACTCCACGTGGCAGACCGGCGAATCTGCCGTGATTGCGGAGCGCACCGGAATAGATGT
This sequence comes from Gemmatimonadaceae bacterium, assembly GCA_046593625.1. Classification (GTDB taxonomy): domain Bacteria; phylum Gemmatimonadota; class Gemmatimonadetes; order Gemmatimonadales; family Gemmatimonadaceae; genus UBA4720. The sequence continues at coordinate 20,949 of JBKJNN010000104.1, forward strand.
CGTAAGTGATTTCAGGGTTCGCGACATGGCGGCAGGCGGACAGGGCGCCCCTCTGGTCTCGATGGCGGACGCATTGTTGTTTTCTCATCCTGCCACCTGGCGCGCGCTCCAGAATCTCGGCGGAATCGCCAATGTCACCGTAGTTCCGCCGGGCGGTGACCTGAAAGCGGTCAGGGCGTTTGACACCGGTCCCGGATGCGGCGTAATCGACAAGGTAGTTCGGACGCTCTGGCCGGACCTCGCGTATGACGTTGACGGCAAGCTGGCCTCGAAAGGACAGCCAGTGCGTGCTGTTGTAGACAGGTTGCTTGCGGACGACTACTTCACCGCGGACCCTCCGAAATCCACTGGCCCCGAGTTTTTTTCACCGGAATACACATCCAGATTGATCGATAGCTGTCGCGCTGAGTCGGCACGGTGCACCGATGAGGATGTGGTTGCGACAGCAGTCTCATTGACTGCACGCAGCATTGGCGACGCATACGGCCGCTTCATCGCGGAGCCGGTGATGGAGATTTTTCTTTCCGGGGGCGGAGCGAGGAATGCCGCTCTCGTGAGGGCAATAACCGAGGAAGTGGCTCCCACGCAGGTCAGGGATTTCGACAAGACCTTCTTTGACGGCGAGGCAAAGGAAGCTGTGGCCTTTGCATTGCTTGGATATCTGCACCAGGCCGGGCGGCCAGGAAATGTCCCTGCGGCCACCGGTGCAGCCGGTCCGAGAATTCTGGGAAAACGAACTCCGGCATAGCGAGAGCCAGAAACAATGGGAAAAGAACGCGGGTCAGCCGTGCGCGCTTTTGCGCAGCCCAAGATGGTGGCGCTGATTTTCCTTGGCTTTGCCTCGGGACTTCCATTCAATCTCATCGGCAACGGCAAGGCGTTTCAGGCATGGATGACATCGTCAGGTGTTGACCTCACGACGATTGGGCTCTTTTCGATAATTGGCCTTCCGTACTCGCTGAAATTTCTCTGGGCTCCGCTGCTCGACCGCTACATCCCGCCGATCCTCGGCCGCCGCCGCGGCTGGCTTCTCATAACGCAGATCCTCCTGCTTGGCGCGATTGCCGCAATGTCGTTGAGAGATCCGGTTGCCGGTCTGAGGGCGCTCGCATTCAATGCGGTGCTGATTGCCATCTTCAGCGCGTCGCAGGACATCGCGGGTGATGCTTATCGCACGGATGTCCTCGACGACAGGGAACTGGGTGCTGGTGCCGCGATCTGGGTCCTTGGCTACAGGATTGCTATGCTCGTCACCGGGTCGCTCGCTTTTGTGCTGGCGGAGCGACTGTCGTGGGGAAGTGTCTACGCAATCCTGTCGGGACTGATGATCGTAGGAATAATTGCAACGTTTCTTGCGCCCGAGCCTGTGCTCAAGGACGCTCCGCCCAAGTCACTGGCCGAAGCGGTGGCGATGCCGTTCCGCAATTTTGTCGAGCGGCTGGGGCCCGGTTCGGGAATCATGGTTCTCGTTTTCATCGTGCTCTACAAGTATTCGGATGCGCTTGCAGGAAGCATGACGACGCCGTTTCTGCTGAAGACGGGCTTTACGCAGATAGAAGTAGGGCTCGTGTTTGGAGGTGCCGGGTTGATTGCGACGATTCTCGGAGCAATTGCGGCAGGGGCGACGATCGCGCGAATCGGACTCAACAGGTCGTTGTGGGTGTTTGCAGTGTTTCAGGCGCTGAGTAACCTGACCTACTATGGCCTCGCCCTGGCGGGACGGAATCACACCTTCATGGTGAGCGCAATCGTAATCGAGAACTTCGGGGTAGGGCTCGTCAGCTCGGCGCTCGTTGCCTACATCATGAGCATGTGCGACCGACGGTTTTCGGCAACGCAGTTTGCGTTGCTGTCGAGTCTGGTTGCAGCCAGCCGTGATATTCTCGTGGCTCCCGGCGGAAAAATCGCTGAGTCGCTGGGGTGGCCGACGTTCTTTCTGATAACTGTAGTTGCCGGGCTTCCGTGCATTGCCCTGCTGCCGTTCATTGCCCCGTGGAACAAGGAACTTCCAAGGGGTGCCGTTCAGCGGACTGACTCAGCCGAGATTCGCGAAGAGACGCCTGAAGGAAGTTGATTGGGTCAGGTGGCGGCCGGAATCTTGTAGCGACCCACCACGACTGTGACGTTATCAGGTGCGCCGGTTTCGAGCGCGCGCGAGACAAGCGCCTCGCACAGCCCTTCGAGATCTTCGTTCTTCTTCGCCATCTCGGCGATTTCCTGGGCGTTCATCTGATTCGACAGACCGTCACTGCAGAGAACCAGCACATCGTCGTTCATGAGCCTGTCGCGGGTGAATTCCGGGACAATCGATTTTTCCGGACCGAGCGCCTGGAGGATGATGTTGCGATGCTCGCTCCGTTCCGCCTGCTCGGGTGTCAGTTTCCCGGCGTCGACCATTCGCTGGACGAGCGACTGATCCTTTGTCATCTGACGCGCGACGCCGCCACGGATGATGTAGGCCCTGCTGTCCCCGACCTGCGCGAAGTAAACCATTCCCGATACAACGAGTCCCACCGTCGCAGTGGTGCCCATTCCGTGGTGAACGCGCTCGGCTTTCGAATGATCGTGGATAGCCGCGTTGGCGGCCACGACCGCCTGTTGCAGTGAGTCGGCGATTATGACGGCGCCTTTCAAGGCACCGCGGCTCGACTTCTCGCGAAGCTTCTCGAACACGACCTGCGTGGCAAGAGAGCTGGCAATCTCGCCGGAGGCCGCGCCGCCGACGCCATCTGCCACCATCAGCAGGACGGGAACAGCCTCTGCGCGGAGCACACCGGCATCGTTTTCGCTAACGGGGTCTCCGTCTGCGAGATTGCCGATAAGGAACGAATCTTCGTTGTGCTCCCTGATCAGACCGACATCGGTCCGACCTGCAAATTCTATTGTGCCTTCGGGGAGCGCGGGGAACTCGGCGGTGAATGGTTCGGTACGTGTCACAATGTGTTCGGCTCTACGCTGATTGGGGCGCGAGAATAGAAATGCGATATTGAGTAAGGAAGCCACGGCATCGCGAGAATATAGGGAGGGCGGGGACTGTTTGCCGCAAGTTTCGCGTTAGAATCCCCCATGGTCCTGTTTCGACCATGCATCTGCTTCTTCAAGGACGAACGAATATCATGATGACAACCAGAAAAATTTTTGCAGTGATTGCCGGGGTATTTCTTGCTTCGGGTGCGTGTGCGGCACCGGGTGTATCTACCGTTCCGGAGCCTGAACCAATGCCGCCAGCGCCGACAGGCCCACCGGTTGTCGAGAGGGCACCGCTGCCTGCCGCGAATCCGAATCTGCCGCCCGTCCCGCTCGTGACGGGACCGCTCGCGATCAACGTGGTTTATCCTCCTGCTGGACAGATGATCCAGTCGCGCGATTCCAATTTCGTGTTCGGAAGCGTTGGGAACGGTGAAGCGGGATTGACGATCAATGGTGTTCTCACACCTGTCTGGCCGAATGGATCCTTCCTCGCATGGTTGAAAAATCCACCCGCCGGGAGTCCTGTCTACGAGATGATGGCCACCACAGGTGTGGATACCGTCCGACTGTTGCACCCGGTGAAGCTGATGCCGCCGCCCGTCGTTCCGTCGCGGCCCGATACGGTACCGCCGCGCGACACGGTGCCGGCAATGTCCGCGGCGAGATATGCGGCTCTCATTGGCCCCGTGGCGTATCCCAGTGACACTGACCGAGTAGTTACTGGGTACGCGCTGACGGGAGGCATTCAGCGCTGGTTTCTGATTCCGGGAACAGTGGTGAAGGTGGTCGGCACCAGGGGCGCAGATGCCGTGGTTCGCCTCGACACTACGCAGACTATCAGAATCGCTCTGAGCGATCTCAAGATGCTGGACTCGGCGTTGCCGACACCACGGCGAACTGCGGCTTCGGCATTCACTGTCGTGCGCGGAACCGAGTGGACCGACGTTGTGATACCGGTTTCGGCGCGTCCCGCCTATCTCGTCGAGGAAGGTCCGTCATCGCTCACGCTGACTCTCTACGACACCAAGGGACCGGCACGGCGCCAGCCGACTGTACCTTTGCCAGCTGGGAGTCATGCTGCGTCTGTGTCTTCGGCTTCTGACGGGCGCCAGGTGAAGTACACTGTGTCGTTGCGCGGTCCGGTTTACGGTTATCAGCCGATGTGGGAAGAGGGGAAGTTTACCCTGCGTGTTCGCAAACAGCCCGAGGTGGATGCGACAGCGCCGCTGCGCGGTCTCACCATCGCTGTTGATCCGGGGCACCCGCCAGTTGGAGCAACCGGACCTACCGGCTTGTGGGAGCCGGTGCCAACTCTCGAGGTTGGCCTGAAGCTCCGCGACCTGCTCGTCGCCAAAGGTGCGACGGTTCTCATGACGAGAACCAACGCCGATCCGGTTGACCTCAACCTTCGGCCCACGATGGCGCGTCGAGCCAATGCGCACGCGCTTGTTTCGATTCACCTGAATGCGGTGCCCGACGGTGTGAATCCGGCTCGGGTGCAGGGCACGGCAACTTATCACTACCATCTCCACTCGGCCCCGCTCGCGGTAGCGGTGCAGGCGGCGGCGGTGGCTCAGCTGTCGCTTCCTGACAACGGTGTCAAACGGGAAAACTTCGCCCTCGTGAGACCAACATGGATGCCGGCGATTCTGGTGGAAGGCGCTTTCATCATCATGCCCGATCAGGAAGCTGCACTTCGCACTCCGGAATATCAGGCGCGGTATGCGAAGGGAATTGCCGACGGATTGGAGGCATACTTTGCCGCGCTCGCGGCGGGGCAGCGAAAGTGAAGATATGGCTTGGGCTGATTTTGACTTTCTCCGCTGCAATGGCGGGACCTCTGTATGCCCAGCTTGTTCCGAACGATCGCTGGTACACAATCGAGACGCCGCATTTCAGGGTTCACTTCACGAGTGCGCTCGAATCGGAAGGGAAGCGCGCGGCTGTAAATGCAGAGCGGGCTTTCGCCGAACTGAGTACGGAGCTAAAGCCGCCGGGCGGAAAGGTCGATCTCGTCGTTGCTGACAATTTCGATTACGTAAACGGTTACGCGACGCCGTTTCCCGGAAATCGCATCGTGATTTTTGCGCACCCGCCGGTAGATGCCAACGAGCTTCGCAACTACGATGACTGGTCTCGCCTTGTAATCACACACGAGCTGACGCACATCTTTCATCTCGATCGTGCAGACGGTATATGGCGGGCGGGGCGCGCTGTTTTTGGGCGTCATCCCGCTTTCTTCCCCAACGCATTCCAGCCTGCGTGGCTGACGGAAGGACTCGCTGTCTACTACGAGTCCAGAGTAACGGGCGCAGGACGGCTCGAGGGTTCCGAGCACTACATGCTGGCCCGCGCAGCGGCGGAAGCGGGGCGCGTGCCGCGAATTGGCGAGTTGTCGCGCGCGACGACCAGGTACCCGGGCGGCGAGACCGTCTACGCCTACGGCGGCCTCCTTCTCGACTACCTCGCGCGCACCCGTGGCACTGACAAGATTGGAAAATTCGTCGATAAAACGAGCAGGGTGATTCTACCGCTGTCGCTCAACGCGAGGGCAAAGAGCGTTTTTGGAATCAGCTTTGAGAACGCCTGGCGAGACTGGCGCGATTCATTGGTCACGGTAAGTGTCCATGCGGACCCGATAGCCAACTGGCGTGAGATTACGAAAGACGGCCGCCTAGTCGAGTTCCCCCAATGGCGCAGTGATACGACGCTTCTATATACAGCGTCCACCGGCAAGGTCGTGACGTCTCTGTACGAGGCATCCCTGTCGGGACGAGTGACGAGAATCGGAAGGCGGAACGCCCGTGATGCCAACGTGCCTCTCGCTAACGGTTCGATTGTGTTTGCGCAGCCCGACTATACCGATGCCTTTCATTATCGAAACGATTTGTGGGTGGAACGCGATGGAGAGGTCAAGCGGCTGACGCGCGGAGCGCGAATCGGACAACCCGATGCAAGAAGCGATGGGGAGATAGTCGCCGTGCAACTGGTCGCGGGCTCCACCCGGCTTGTTCGTGTTTCCGCCGATGGGAGATCGATTCGTCCCATTACTGAAGGCACTGAACTCACCCAGTGGGCGGAACCGCGGTGGTCGCCTGATGGCAGCCGCATTGCTGCTGTGAAGATAGAGCGCGGCGGCTGGGGCTCGATCGTGATACTGGATGCTGACGGCGTTACACGCGGAGTGGTCGTGTCTGAGCGAGCGGTGGTCGCAACACCATCGTGGGCTCCTGGTAACAGGATACTATTCTCCTCAAACATTTCGGGGACCACGCAGGCGTACTCTGTGTCTGCTTCCGGCTCGTCCGCCAGCCAGACGCCACTGCGGCTCACCGCGAGTTCCACTGGATTTTTCCATCCCGTTGTCTCACCCGATGGAAAACTCCTCGCCGGTGTCAGCTTCAGGTACGACGGATATCATCTTGGCGTTGGGCCAGCGGTGTCCTCGACGGTGCGAATGCTCCCCGCGCAACTCGGTCCGCGGGATGGGTGCACGACGTGCCGTCTCGCCACGAACGTGGCAGCTCCCATGGCGGTAGAAGGTCTTGCCGCTGCCCGGCGATATTCTCCGTGGCGGTCGCTGCTGCCAACTTACTGGGAGCCCATACTCACACAGTCCACCGGCGAAGGGTCTGCCTACGGTGCGGCAACCAGCGGTGAGGACGTGGTCGGCAGGCACAGCTACTATGCGCAGGGGTCATACAGCACTACGCGGCGCGAAACCGAGGCTTTTGCAGCGTATCAGTATGCGGGATTCGGCCAGCCATATCTGAACTTCACGGCCGAGCAGAATTGGGAGCGCTTTGGCCTCTTCAACAACGCGGGAAGAGTCGGGGATCTCGACCGCAGGACCCGGATTGGCGGCGCAAGCCTGGCTTTTGTACGTCCACGCGCCCGCACTTTTTCTTCGCTGTCTGTCGGGGCTGAGCTCGAATCGAGAGAGTACTACGCGGACCCTGATACACTCCTCAGGTTGTTGCCTCCCTCGTTTGCGACAAAGCGCAATTATCCTTCGCTGTACTCTTCTGCCGGCTGGACGAATGCAAAGCGTCCGCCGCTCAGTATTTCGCGGGAAGACGGAATTGCTCTGAGTACCACTGTGAGGCAGCGGTGGCAGGGCGGCGACGCGGGTGGCGCGAGCCGCAGTATTGTCGGTGTGACTTCCGCTTACAAGTCACTCGACCTGCCGGGCTTTGCGCATCATGTAATTGCCGTGCGTGCAGCCGGCGGGTACGCGGACGAGCGCGCAATATCTACCTTCTCGGTTGGTGGGCTGAGCGGTGGCAGCATCGACGTAATTTCGGGTGTTCCGGTGGGCGGCGAACGACGGACGTTCGGAGTACGCGGATTTTCCCCGTCGACAGAGCAGGGGATTCGCGCGCTGGGTGGTTCAATCGAATACCGCGCTCCGCTCGCCGCTCCCTCGCGTCGCGTTCCCTTCATTCCACTGTTGTTCGATCGCATCTCGATCTCGACTTTTGGCGAAGCCGGCCGCGCGTTTTGTCCAGCGTCAGTTGGTGTCACGAGTGCCTGCCGGATTTCTGCAGCGTCGTATCCGTGGCTGGCGTCCGCGGGAGGCGAAATCGATTTCGATACGGCCCTCCAGTACGATGTTCCGGCTCGCTTCCGGCTGGGTATCGCGGCCCCGGTATTGAACCGAAAGTTTGCTGGCGCGGATCCGGTCAGCGTTTATCTGACCTTCGGGTCGGCCTTTTAAGCGCGGTTGCCGGACGATCGAGCCCCCCGTGAGGGATCACGCGTGCGCCTGACTCCCGGGGTCGCGTGCACCCAAACTTCCAATTTGATATTTCGGGTTTTCTTCGCTACCATTCCCTGACTCGCCCACGTGTTTCCGGGCAAGGGTTCACCTTTCCGGGGGTAAATCCATGAACACCCCGTTCATTCGTGATGTGGATAGTGTAACCCGTTGGTGCATAACGCTTTAATCCACTACTGGCGCGGAAACACGAACGCGGTTAATCTCCGCGTCCCGGCGATGCCAGCCCGATTCTGCCAATAAATGACTGCCTGTTCGATATTTTGCTGTTGACACCCATTTCCACCCGCGGAGAGTTGTATTGATGCCTATCCCAGCCAAGCCCCCCGGAGCCGCCGAACTGAATCAAAACGCGCGCACTGTCATTGAAAAACGCTACCTGGTAAAGGACGCGTCAGGCAAGCCGACAGAGAAGCCGGAAGACATGTTCTGGCGTGTCGCTGCTACAGTTGCCGAGGCTGACCGGAGGTACGGGGCTGGTGATGAGGCGGTGACTGCGGCTGCGCGCGAATTCTACGACCTAATGACTCAGCGCCGGTTCGAGCCAAACTCGCCAACTCTGATGAACGCAGGCAGACCGCTGGGGCAGCTGTCCGCGTGTTTTGTCCTTCCCGTTGAAGATTCCCTTTCCAACGGACAGAACGGCATCTACGACACGCTGCGCTCGATGGCGCTGATTCATCAGTCTGGCGGAGGCACTGGCTTCAGTTTTTCCCGTCTGCGCGGTCTGGGATCGATGGTTCGTTCCACTACCGGTGTCGCATCGGGCCCCGTGTCGTTCATGAAGCTCTACGATGCGTCTACTGATGCGGTGAAGCAGGGAGGCACGCGCCGCGGCGCCAACATGGGAATCCTGCGCGTCGATCATCCGGACATTCTTCAGTTCATCAACTGCAAGGAAGATCTGACGCAGATTACGAACTTCAATATCTCTGTCGCGATCACGACGAAGTTCATGGAAGCGGTGAAGTCGGGCAGCAGTTACGATCTCATCGAGCCTTCGAATAACGAAGTCGTTGGACAGATGGATGCGCGTGAGATATGGGACAAGATGATCGACGGCGGATGGAGAACGGGCGAGCCAGGATGCTTCTTCATTGACGAAGCCAATCGTTACAACCCGGTTCCACACGTCGGTTCCTACGAGGCCACAAATCCGTGCGGAGAGCAGCCCCTGCTTCCGTACGACGTCTGCAACCTCGGTTCGATCAACATCGGCTACTACATCGCAGATGGAGCGCTGAACTGGGATGCGCTGGCGAAGGACATCCACACTTCGGTTCGCTTTCTCGACAACATCATCGACGTCAACAAGTATCCGCTTCCGGAGATCGACGCGCTTTCAAAGCGCATCCGGAGAATCGGCTTCGGCGTCATGGGGTTTGCGGACGCGCTGGTGAAACTCGGGATTCCCTACAATACCGAAGAGGGAGTCGAGTTCGGACGCAAGCTGCAGGCGTTCGTCGATCTCGAGTCGAAGAGGGAAAGCGAGCGCCTGGCCGACGAGCGCGGGCCGTTTCCGGAGTGGGCCCGTTCCATCTGGGGGCCCGACGAGACCTGCGCGCGCGATGCAGACGGAAATAGAATCCGGCCGATGCAGATGCTCAGGAACTGCAACGTCAACACCATCGCGCCCACCGGAACCATCTCGATCATTGCCGGCTGCTCGTCTGGAATCGAGCCACTGTTCGCCGTCGCGTTCATGCGCAATCAGGCAGGCGTGATGATGCCTGACGTCAACGAGGACTTCCTCGCCATTGCAAAGGCAGAGGGATGGCATTCCGAAGGTCTCATCGAGGAAATCGCAAAGCAGGGCCACATTCACTTTGACGAAGTGCCCGAAAAGTGGCAGCGCGTTTTCGTGACGGCCCACGACATCACGCCGGAATGGCACGTGAGAATGCAGGCCGCCTTCCAGGAGAACTGCGACTCCGCGATATCCAAGACCACCAACTTCCCGCACACCGCTACCCCCGAAGACGTGCGGGCGATCTACGAGCTTGCCTACGATCTCAAGTGCAAGGGCGTCACCGTTTATCGTGACGGCTCGCGCGACAATCAGGTCCTCTCCACCGGCGCAACCGACAAGGCCAAGGCCGAGCGGGAAGGCGCAATGGATATGAGGGGTGAGGTGGGCGATCTGAAAGGCACAATTTCCGAGCTCGAAGCGGAGATCGGACGTTTGAAGAAGGATCTGTTCGATGTTGAAGCAGAGAATCTTCAGCGCCGGCAGAAACGCGCCCGTCCCGACACTCTGCGCGGCACCACGTCGCGTACGGAAACACCGCTCGGCACGATGTTCGTCAACATCACCGAGGACGATCGCGGCCAGCCCTTCGAGGTTTTCATCAACCTTGGCAAGGCCGGCGGAGCAGCAATGGCAGACGTCGAAGCCATTGGCCGCCTCATTTCCCTTGCGCTTCGCTCCGGAATTTCGATTCAGGCCATCCATCGGCAGCTGCGTGGTATCGCATCAGACCGTGCAATTGGGCTCGGACCAAATAAGGTCCTGTCGGTTCCCGATGCAATCGGAATGGCGCTGGAGAGCTGGATGCGTCAGAAGCAGGGAGTGCAGCAGGAACTGCTTCGGGCGGAGTCGTCTACAGATTCGGCGGAGGTCAGAATTGCTAGACCGGTAACGACTTCCGGTGGAGCCCAGGGCCAGTACGAATTCGAGAGCGTGAACCGCGATGAGTCATACATGGCCACTTGCCCCGATTGCGGATCCCAGATGGAATTCGCGGAAGGCTGCGCAAAGTGCCACGTGTGCGGCTTCTCCGAATGCGGTTGAACTGAAGAGTCAGAATGAAAGAAACCCGCCGGCGATATACGCCGGCGGGTTTTTTTTCATGCAGCTGAATTGTGTCAGTTTTTCTTTTTCTTTACATCGACGTTGTTGCCGATCACTCCGCCGATTACACCACCGACGACTCCGCCAACGACCGCTCCCTTGACCTTGTCCTTGCTCGTAGTCGCTCCGATGACTGCACCAGCTGCGGCGCCAATCGCAGCATCGCGCTTGGTGTTCTTCTGAATCGTAGTGCCACCTGAAGACGAAGCTGTCGTCCCGCTCGTGCCTGACGAGCCCGAGGAGCGCCTGGTAGCGGTGCCGCTGCTGCTACTGGTTCCAGAGCGACGGACAGTCGTGCCTGCTGGCCTCGTTGCGGCACCAGAAGACGGCGCGACAAGCGCCTGGCCCTGCGCCTGCTCGATGGCAGACAGAGAGTCAAAGGGAACAGTCGCCGCGCCCATCGACAGCGCACTGTCCACGGAAGTGTTGTCTGACTTGGAACATGCAACGGTGCCAACCAGCAGGCAGACGGCTGCAATAACGAGTTTCTTCATGTTAAAATCCTGTTGAAGTAGACCAGCACCCTGCCGAACAGGCATTAGACATGCCACGTGAAACAGCACATCTTGCTTTCAGGTCAAAGTCTGACCCGGTTATCAATACCCTTCGCCGAGTGAAATGATGGATCCGAGAAAACTCGCAGCCCTGGCGCGGAAGAATGCCGCAAAGTCGGGAACTACCTCAAAGATCCCGAAGAGCTTCGGGAAAAAGTATGATGCAAACCTCTCTGACGATCCCACGGACGAGGCCACGATCAAGAAGCAGGCAGAAAGCGAGAAGTTTTTTGCAGAGATGAAGAAGCGCGACTTCTAGCCGCCCGAGGCACGATTGACTCTCGCTAGAAGCAGCTGAAGTGCCATCTCGAGTGTTACAGAAAATGTTGCAGGAGCAGCCGAGCGTCGTATTAACTTCGGTAGGGGCGCCGCTTTTTCTGTAAGTCAAAGGATACATGTCGGTGAAAATGCACTGGATTTTAGCTGCGGGATTAGTTGCCGGACTCGGTTGCGGAGGCACGGGCACCGAGCCCGTCGATAATGGACCCACTCAGAAGATTGCAGGAGAGTTTGCCGGGACTGACGAGAGCCTGGCCCTCCACGTTCACGTGTTTTTCGTGCAATCAGGCAGAAAGCTGACCCTCGTGACGCCGTGCGTGCCGCAGGACAATTGCCGCCTCTATGGCCGCACTCCGGCTGGAGTCGCTTCACTCGGCGGGCTCGAAGAGGTAGATCTGGCGTCCATGACGGGGACCCTGACTGACCCCGGCATTAGCTTCACAATGACGACGACCAACGGCCGGACCTTCAACTTCGTGGGGAACGCCGCAGAGTCAAAGGTGATAGGTGGTACTCTCACCGGACCAGGGCATCCCGCGTCGCGTCTCCAGCTGGACATCCAGTAAAACCCTGCGCAGGACGTTGCACGCAGGCCTGTACCGCACTCAATTTGCAGGATCAATGACAAACCGATTCCTCAGGGCGGCTGCGGCCAGCGTTGCATTTCTGTCGGCCATGCCGGCCGCCGGGCAGACCGAATACAGAAACCTCGAGTCCGGAAGACCCCTGCGGTTGTCGGACGCGACGCCGACTGAACGGTACGCGCTCGATCTCGACCTTACGACGTTCCGTATTGAGAAGCTCTCCCTCGGACGTTACCGCCTTCAGTATGAGCCGCGGATTGCATACGGCGTTCTGCCCAGAACCGAGATTTCGCTCAGAATGCCCTCGTTTTATCGCGAGCCCGCCATCTCGCCCCGTGGCGGCATAGCGGGCGTCGGACTCGGCGGGGAGCATCAGATAGTTATGGAGGGAATGCGAGCACCAGCAATTGCACTCGCAGGGGAAGCGTTTATCCCGACCGGTCCAAATGCCCTTCGCACTTCCTATTCGATGAAGGCGCTGATGACCCGCAGCTTTACGGCCGGTCGCCTTCACTTGAATGCAGGCGCTGGAACTTTTGCGGTGAGGAAGTCTCCAGGAGGTCTTGTTCTGGCGCCGCCAGTCATCGACGGTCCGTGCAGTTTCGAGCTGCCAGAGTACCGGCTTTCTGTGCGGGCATACTGCGGCGCCGCAGAGTCTGTCGAAACAGCGGCAGTAGAGGGGACAATCGTAAACCGTTTTCGATATACTGGGGGAGCGGCGATCGACAAATCATTCGGGCTGCGATCGCTGCTTCTGGCTGCCGACATTTTCTTCGAGAAATATGAAGGCATCGGCCGCGGTGCTGACTGGACAGCGGAAGGGGGAGCGAGGAAGCAGGTTACGCAGTTTCTAGTCGTTGACGCCGTCATCGGACGCCGGTTCACCGGCATCAGCCCCACGTGGTTCGTGGGTGCGGGGACCAGCATCACCATGCCCTTCAAGCCATGAACAAGACAGCGCGTGCCGTCTCTCTCCTGATCCTTGTTGCATTGCCCGCTGGCGGCGCCTCTGCGCAGTCGCGTCAGTACTACCACCAGACTTATTTGCGGGCATCCCATAATTGGGAGTTCCGCAACTCGTTTTCCGACGCCAACAAGTTGTTCAACGCGTTTGACTACGGCCACGCCATTCTTTACGAAACCCTGTGGCGACAGCCAAAGGCTGATGTCAGCGTGCTCGATGGAAAAGAGTTCACTTTCATTACCACTGATCTCCTGGTCAGGCCACCTTCGGTGATGCTGGACGAATCTGCGATCGGCCCGGAGTGGGCGAAGCTGGCTCCTGAAGCGCTGATGATGTTCGAGTGGGCACACATGCTTCATCGCCAGCTCTATGACGTCTGGGCAGACGGGCGGATTCCTGATGCGGAGAAGGATGCGCGGGTGGCGGAAATTGTTCAGTACTACAAGTCGCGTCCCGCGCTCGCCTTCAGCTCAAAGCCGAAGGATATGGGGCTTATGGAAGGGCAGCCGTATTCACTCGCCTTCAGGCAGCGGTTTCCAAAATTCAACGGACTCATCTGGTCATACCACTGGCTTCAGATGACGCTCTATGACGCTCTTATGGCCGGTCAGACGCCGGCGGACCGGCAGGCGAATGTGAAAACTGTAGTCGAGACGTTTCGAAGCATGACGCTCAACCCGTCAACGCTTCCATCGGTCATGCCGATGTCGCCGGCAATCGCTCCGCTGTTTTCGGAACGGTATCCGGAAGCCGCCACAATTTTCGATAACCTGCACTCCATGCACGATGTGGTTTCGGACATCCTCGCGAATCCGAATGTGCCGATGAATGCAAAACGCCGGACGATTCTGGCGGCAGCTTCTCATTACAGGGACAACCACACCAGCATCACGTCGGTCGAAGACTGGATCGATATGTCAGAGGCCATGGGAGTGGAGAAAATGGGTGGGCGTCCCAGCTTTGGGGGAATGAAGGCAGGCAAGGATAGCGTAAAGGCAGCCCCTCACCGTCACTGAAGCTCGCCAGCAGGGCGATGCTCTCATTTTGGGGCCATCCAGGCGCGAGCGGCTCCCACTCCGGTTAGAATAGAAGGACGGAGGATTCACTGATGAGCAGGCTCACGAAGCTACATGACGAAGGCCAGTCAATCTGGCTCGATAACATTGACCGCACGATGCTCCACAACGGAGACCTCGAGAAAAGGATCGCCGAGGATTCGCTGACGGGCATGACGTCCAATCCGACAATTTTCGAGAAGGCACTCGCCGAAGGCACTGCCTACGACGAGCAACTTTCGGCTGCTCCGGACAATCTCAGTCCGCACGAGATCTTCGAGCTGGTCGAAACCACGGATGTCCAGCGAGCCTGCGACCTGTTCGCAGGAGTCTACTCGGGAACCCGGGGCGCTGACGGATACGTTTCCATTGAAGTCTCCCCAGGCGTAGCCGACGAATCAGCGGCAACGGTCGCCGAGGCTCGCAGACTCTGGGAAACCGTCGATCGTCCGAATGTCATGGTCAAGGTGCCCGGGACAGAGGAGGGAGCCATAGCTGTGCGTGAGCTCATCGCCGCCGGCATCAACGTGAACATTACGCTTCTCTTCTCAATTGCAGCGCATGAGAGAGTAATCGAAGCTTACCTGGCGGGACTCGAAGACCGGGTTGCTGCGGGCCAGCCAATCGACCACATCGCGTCGGTTGCAAGTTTCTTCGTGAGCCGCGTGGATACCGAGATCGACAAGCGTCTCGATGACATGGTCAAGACCGCCAATCCATCAGACCGCGACCGGCTCAAGATGCTGAAGGGGCGCGCTGCAATCGCAAACGCAAAACTCGCCTATCGGCTGTTCCGCTCCAGGTTCTCGGACAACGCCCGCTGGAAGGCGCTCGAGGAATGCGGCGCCCGGCTTCAGCGTCCGCTCTGGGCCAGCACGAGTGTGAAGAACCCTGCCTATCGAGATGTCATGTACGTCGAGGGGCTGATCGGGCCCGACACGGTCAACACGATGCCCCCTGCGGTAATCGATGCGTTTCGCGATCATGGCGATGTTGAGCGCACGGTGGACAAGCGGCTGGGTGCTGCCGAAGGTGTCCTCCGCGAGATAGAAGCCGTCGGCATATCGATTGATGATGTAACTGACAAGCTCCTGGCAGACGGGCTTGCCAGTTTCCAGAAATCTTTCGACTCCCTGACGGAAGGAATAGAGCGAAAGATGACCGCGCTCCCAGGCGCGAAGTGAGCGCATCGTACGTACCTCGCACAAAAATTGTCTGCACGCTGGGCCCTGCAAGTGCTACTGAAGCGGGCATAAGAAGTTTGATCGAGGCGGGAATGAACGTAGCCCGCCTCAACTTCTCGCATGGCACCCATGCGCAGCATTCCGAGACAGTCGCGACCCTTCGCCGCGTTGCAGGAGCAATGGGTTTGCCCATCGCAATACTCGGCGACCTTCAGGGGCCGCGTATTCGCGTTGGCGACCTTCCTGGAACCATTTATACGAAGACGGGAGATGACCTCGTGCTTGTGCACGAAGGTCTCGAGTCCGAGGGCGAGATCCCAATCACTTACGACCACCTCGCTGACGATGTCCGCGTCGGCGATCGCATTCTCGTTGACGATGGATTGATCGAGCTGATTGCGATGGAGGTTTCCGGGCCCCGCGTTACGGCGCGGGTCATTCACGGTGGCCCCATCAACCCGCACAAGGGCCTGAACCTTCCCGGCATCCACGTCTCGGCTCCGTCAATTACCCTGAAGGACAAGGCAGACGTTGAGTTTGCGGTAGCCAACGACCTCGACTACCTCGCGCTCAGCTTCGTGCGGCGCGCGGAGGACATCGAGGAGCTCAGGGCGATGATTCCCAAATCGCTCCTGATCATCGCGAAAATCGAAAAGGACGTTGCGCTCGATAATATCGAAAGCATTCTGCTTGCGTCTGACGGCGTGATGGTGGCCCGCGGAGACCTGGGAGTGGAACTGCCGTTCGAGGAAGTTCCCGGCGCTCAGAAAAGAATCATTGCACTTGCTAATTCGCTCGGGCGCCCGGTGATCACGGCGACACAAATGCTCGAATCGATGATCGAGAATCCGCGTCCCACTCGCGCTGAAGCGAGTGACGTCGCAAATGCGATCCTGGATGGAACCGATGCGGTTATGCTATCTGCCGAAACCGCGGCTGGCGCTTACCCACGACTCGCTGTCGAGGCGATGCGCAGGATCATCACGCAGATCGAACTTCATCCGCCCTCTACAGTTCTTCACCGTGCGGCGAGCCGAATCGGGACTGCGGGTGTCACGACCGAGGTTGCAATCGCCGCTGCGACGACTGCAGCAGTTGAGATGCTGAACGCTCCGCTCGTTGTTGTCTTTACGAAGAGCGGCTTTTCGGCGCGCATCGTCGCGGCGCACCGGCCCGGTGTTTCCATCCTCGTGCTCACAGATCAGCCTCGTACGTTCCGTCAACTGGCGCTGGTCTGGGGAGTTATTCCAGAGCTCGTTCCGCATTGCGACAACTACGAGGAGATGATGGGCCGCGCGAAAGAAGCAGTGAAAGCGCGGAAGCTGGCTACTGAGGGAGACAGGATAATTGTTACGGCCGGTGTACCCTTCGACGTACCGGGAACTACCAACCTGCTGAAGGTCGAATCAGTGTGATGAACACCACGACCGCTTGGCGATGAATCTCACCTTCCTCGGAACGGGCACGAGCCTGGGCGTCCCGCAGGTTGGATGCGCATGTGCGGTTTGTAACTCGAACGATTCACGCGATAAGAGAAATCGCGTTGCCGCTCTCGTCGAGACTGATGCAGGCGCGCGAATTTTGATTGATACGCCGCCGGAATTGCGGCTTCAGCTCATCGCCGCGAAGGTCGCGCAAGTTGACGCAGTTCTGTTCACCCACGACCACGCGGACCATGCACACGGTCTCGACGACGTCAGGGGAATCTCCACGAGAAAGCACACGCCCCTCGATATGTATGGACCGGCTGATTCGCTCGAGCGCCTGGCAAGACGGTTCCCTTATGTGTTCGACCAGAACATGCTGCCGCTTCCGGGTACATCAAAGCCGGAAGGGAGAGCGATCCCGCTTTTCGATGGGCAGGTCGAACACATTGCGGGCGTCGACGTTTTGCCGATTGCCCTTCCCCATGGCCCGGTGACGGTGTTCGGATACCGCATCGGCAGCCTGGCGTACGTGACGGACGCAAAGACTATTTCTGACGATGTAATCACTCTTCTCAAGGGATCGAGAGTGCTTGTCCTCAATGCGCTGTTCCGCAGATCACACCCGACACATCTCAGCATACCCGACGCAATTGAAGTGGCTCGCGCAGTCGGTGCGGAACGTACTTTCCTGACGCATCTCACTCACGAGAACTTTCATGCCGATCTGGAAGCGGAACTGCCACCCGGCATCTCCCCCGCTTACGACGGTCTCTCAATACAAATCTGAAGCCCATGACCATCCGGATTGACTACTCGAACATGATCGGCGAATCGGTCGGCGGAATTCCCGAGACGGAGTGGAGCACCGCAGCTACGCGATTTGAAGCGGCGCACGCCGGCTTCAGCCGACTTCGCGAAAACGGAACTGTCGGATTCGCGGACGCAGTGCGCGACGCGCACCTGAGAGATCAGGTCGCGCGCTTCGCTAAAGCAGCAAGCGGCAAATTCAGCGATGTGATCATCCTCGGAATTGGCGGCTCCGCTCTTGGGCCCATTGCACTTCGCACCGCGCTCCGCCCAAGCGGATGGAACATGCTTTCCGACGAGGCGCGAGGGGGCTTTCCCCGCCTCCACGTTCTCGACAACGTCGATCCGGAAACCATCGACGCTCTTCTAGTTCGGCTCAACCTCCCGCGCTGTCTGTTCATCGTTACATCGAAGTCGGGCGGTACCGCAGAGACAATGTCTCAGTTCCTCGTTGTGCACGATTCGCTCGGCAGACAATCGCTCGACCCTGCGGAGCATTTCGTATTCGTGACCGATCCTGTTCAGGGCGCATTGAGGCCTCTGGCAAAGCGGCTCGGCATCGCTGCTCTCGATATTCCGCAGAATGTTGGAGGCCGGTTCAGCGTCCTGACCCCGGTAGGTACGCTTGCTGCAGCCCTGATCGGTATCGACGTTGAAAAACTCCTCGATGGAGCGGCTGCAATGACGGACAGGTGCGAGGCTTCGCAACTGTCTTCGAACCCCGCCGGAGTTTATGCGACACTCCAGTGGCTTGCCGATACCCGGCACGGAAAG
>JBKJNN010000172.1:0-5928 GCA_046593625.1 Gemmatimonadaceae bacterium
CATCCCCTAAAATCTAAAATTAGCGTCAGTCGGTGCCCCTTCTACCGTCGGCTCGTTCCCGGATTTTACAAAACGTTCCCGTTCCTCCACCGAGATCACTATGTAGGCCTAACCTGATTGCGCAGCACCCAGTGCCGCTCGCCACCCGAGCGTGGCGTTTCGGGCTTTTGTGAGTGGTCAAACTCGCGTTGCTCTGCTTGGAAAAAATTGCGCGCGCCCCCCTCGTTCACTACCATATGCTACCTCGTTAGCCACCTCGCCCCGCCAAATGACAACTTTAGGGCAGCGACTCAGAGACACGCTGTCCCACGCCTACGAAATCGACCGCGAACTCGGCGGTGGTGGCATGAGCCGCGTCTTCGTGGCAACGGACCGTTCGCTGCGCCGAAAAGTCGTCATCAAGCTCCTCTCGCCTGAGCTAACCGCAGACGTCAACCGCGGCCGGTTCCGCCGCGAAATTCAGGTCGCGGCCCAGCTCCAGCACCCCCACATCGTCCCGCTCCTCTCGGCCGGCGAGCATGAGGACCTCCTCTACTTCACGATGCCCTTCATCACGGGCGAGTCCCTCAAGACGGCGGTCGAGAACAACGGACCGCTCCCGCTCGCCGATGTCGTGCGGATCCTTTACCATGTGGCCGAGGCGCTCGACTACGCCCACGGCGAAGGGGTTGTTCACAGGGACATCAAGCCGGCGAACATTCTCAGGTCAGGCAACTACGCCCTCGTTACCGATTTCGGCGTGGCCAAGGCACTCAATGCGGCGATGCCGTCCACGGCGATGACTTCGACGGGGATGGCAATCGGCACGCCGGCGTACATGTCGCCTGAGCAACTGGCCGGCGATCCAAATGCAGATCATCGCATCGACATCTACGCGCTCGGACTGCTTGCTTATGAACTCCTGAATGGGAAGTCGCCTTTTGCGGCGAGCACGCCGCAACGGGTTCTGGCGGCGGTCCTGACTCAGGAGGCGACACCGCTGATAGAGGTGCGTCCGGATGTCCCACGGTCGCTGTCGGAGATCGTCATGAGTTGCCTCTCGAAGGAGCCGGACGGGCGCCCGGAATCGGCCAAGGCACTCCTGGCTGGCCTCGACATGTTCTCTACTGCGTCTGGCGAGATCAGGACAATGGAGCACAAAGTTCCCCGCATCAAGACGCCAGTAACACCACAGTTTCCCGCCACTACGCCACAATCCCCGGCAATCTCCGCGATTGAACCAACGCCCACAGGATCGACCCAAGCCCCCTTCGAGCCAGACCGGCCACCTACGAAGACAAGGAAATCGCTCGTGATGGGCCTCGCACTGCTTCTTCCGGTAGCAGCTGGCGCAATTCTCCTGTCACAGCGTTCGGGCAATGCGCCTTCGAGAGTCACCGATCAGGCGGCGATCCTTGAGGGAGACTCCGCATCGACATCGCCCCTTCCTATAGAAGTAACAACCGGCACCGTACCCGCCGCGGGCGCCGCGCCGGTCGCCACCCCGGCCCCCTCGAAACTTGATTCGCAGGCGCTGGCTGATTCCGTCAAACGCGCTGTTAAAGCTGCTCGAGCAGAAGAGGCAAAGCGGGCAGCTGCCATGAAGGATTCGGTGCGACGCGCTCAAACCTCGCCAATCGCCAACGCCCGAAGCGCTGTTGCCGCAATGCTGGTAAATCCGAGCGCCAGCCAAACCTTCTCCGTCGGCGCCACGCACATGGGCGGCGTACTCGGCAAGAAACGAAAGGGCGATCTCCAGACTCAGATCAACGCGCTTCAACCCTTCCTCACCCGAGCCGGACTGACTTACGAACAGTTCAAGAGCATCATGGGAGAATCAGGTAACCAGATATTCGACGAGTTCGGGCGCATGGTTCCGGATTCACTTCGCCGCTTCGCAGGCGGCTCGTAACCTCCCTCTTCCGAACGGTTCGACCGGAACAAGAAGACGCGGTCGCCCTGAGACCCCATGAGATTTCTATTCGCATTGGCAGCAATTGCCTCAGCAGGCGCATGTGCTCGTCCATCTACGGCGCCCGTCGCGCCAATCTCCGGTGTAGCGCCAGCACCAACCGGTAATCTCTATGCTCGAATCCCCGCTGAACTCGGGGCGTTCAAGCTTACGGAACGAACCGCCATTAACGGAATTCCCACTGACTCGCTGTACAGGTTCAGAGATAGCACGCGTACCAACGTTTCGGTCATCATCTACAATGTCAGCCCGGACGCGATGCAGGGGGCTGATTCGCAGCAATGGACACCGCGCGAAGGCGAAAAATTCAAGGCGGTGCAGGCAGCCCGTCGGGAACAAGGCAAAGTCGCAGACTACGTGCTGGCTTTCTCGGATACGGCAAGGTTCAGTGTCGGACCCACAAGTATTCTGGAACACTCGATTGCTGCACCAACCCGGTTCCCCAACGGAAGCATCGCGGTCGAACTTCAGTATCTCTACCTGATTGGTGGCAAGTTCGTCAAGGTTCGCGCAACTATCCCGGAACCAGGATGGCAGCAGACACGAGTGCCGTCATTCGCGCGCGCGCTCGCTCGCCATATCGCAGGCGGGGTGTGAAGAATCCCGTGCCTGAGGGTGAACGAAAGCCGCAGTACCGCGCCGCGAGGTGCGCTGTGAGCAATGTCCACGACACTTCCTCTCCCATGAAATTCCTTATTCTCCTCGCTACCGCCGCGCTCACGATTGACTCTGCGACACTCACCGCGCAGACCGCCCAGCCCGCCCAGCCCGCCCGCCCCAGAATTCTTGTCATTGCAACCGGCGGCACGATTGCCGGCGTTCAGGACGCCCCCGGCACAATCGGTCAGTACCACGCCGGTGCGCTTACCGCAGACCAGATTCTTGCGTCCGTGCCGCAGGTTGCAGAATTCGCCCAGGTTGAAACGCAGCAGTTCTCCAATGTGCCCAGTTCTCTCATTACTCCTGCGCAATGGATCGCACTGTCCCGCCGCATTGACGATGCGCTGCGTTCGCGCTCAGATCTGGCGGGCGTCATAGTCACGCACGGAACCGACCGCCTCGAGGAGACAGCATTCTTTCTGTATCTGACTGTTCGCTCCGAGAAGCCCGTGATCCTTGTGGGCGCGCAACGCCCGGCGACGGGGATCAGCGCCGACGGTCCAATCAATCTGCTCGCCGCAGTGCGCACCGCCGTATCACCACAAGCGGTCGGGAAAGGCGCGATGGTGGTGATGGACGATCGTATCATTTCCGCCCGTGAGGTGCGCAAGCAATACCCGCGCGTTGGCGGATTCGCCGGGGGCGAAATGGGGATGCTCGGCGTCGTCGGCCCCAATGGGCCCGAGTTCTATTTCGCACCCACGCGGCGACGCGGCCCAACTAGTGACTTCAATCTCGTCGGTCTGAGCACGCTCCCGGATGTCGATCTCGTACTCGCGTATCCGGGAGGCACGGGACGGAGTTACGAGCGCAAGCCGGCAGGAGTGGTCGTGACAGCTACGGCGTTGACGTGCGCGGAATCGAGCGCGTACCAGACGCTGGCGCGCGCTGGAGTGATTGTCGTGCTGGGTTTTCCAAGTGGCGACAACCTGGGCGACGAGCGGCGAACGAAGGACGGCGTGCCATTAGGTCTTCGTGAGAACTGCCCCGCACTCGACAGCGCGGGAATATTCCGGGCGCCGTGGGTGCCAGCGATCGAGGTCCAGCACCTGACACCCCAGAAAGCCAGGATACTGTTGATGCTCGCGCTCACTCGTACGCATGACCTGACGGAAATCCAGCGGTACTTCAACACATACTGATTGATGACCTCTGCACGGAGCACGCATGACTGATCGTCGCACCCGCCGCGAATTCATGGGCCTCGCCACTGCCGGTGCCGCCGGCCTTCTTGCGCCATCATTGCTCGGCGGACCTTCATCGGCGTTCGCTGCCGCGGTTGACCCCGCTGTCGACCCGGACCTCGTGGTGATTAACGCCAAAGTGTACACGATGGAGACGGCCGCCCCGCGGGCCGAGGCGTTCGCGGTGAGCAACGCGCATATCGTGGCCCTCGGAACATCGGCGCAGGTGGGTTCGGTCGCGGGCAGGCGGACGCGCGTGATCGACGCGAAAGGAATGACGATCATTCCGGGGTTTATCGATACGCACAACCATCCCGAAGGTACGACGCTGCTATATGAAGTGCTGGTGGGTAATCCGTTCGAGGTTGAATTCGTAACGATCGACAGTATCATCACCAAGCTGAGAGAGAAAGCGCGTGCCACGCCTCCGGGGATGTGGGTGGAAGGATTTTTTCACGATGATACCAAGCTCAAGGACAAACGGCGCCTCACGCTGCGGGATCTGGATCAGGTCAGCACCGAGCACCCGGTTTGTGTGCATCACCGCGGGGGGCATACAGCGTTCTACAACAGCAAGGCGTTCGACCTGGCCAAGGTCACGCGAGATACACCCGCGCCAGCCGGTGGGACCTTTGACAAGGATGTCAGCGGTGACCTGAACGGTCGCGTCACGGATACCGCGATGGACGTGCTCGATGCCGCTGGCCGTCGCGCACAATTCAGCGCGGCGGAAAACGAGCGGCGGGAACGCGCTGGCATGGCCCACATCTCGAAGCAGTTCGCGCGATACGGACTCACCACGGTGCATCATGAGGGTGGCAACCTTGCCACTCTCCAGGACGTGCGTGCGAGCGGAGAGCTCCGGCACCGTGTGAGTTACGAACCCTATGGCGATGTTCTTGAGTCTATGATCACTTCAGGTATCCGGACCGGCTTCGGCGACGACTGGATACGATTCGGCGCCACCGCCGAACATACTATCGATGGTTCTTTCTCAGAACGCACCATGGCGATGAGCGTTCCCTTTCCGGGCACGACTTACAAGGGGAACGTTACTGAAACGCAGCCAACACTCGATGCATGGGTGGAGCGCGTGCATCGCGCCGGCATTCAGGTAAACTGCCACGCCAATGGCGATGTGGCGATCGACATGTACCTGACCGCCATCGAGCGCGCCCTGAAGAAATTTCCGCGAGCGGACGCGCGACCAAAGATCACGCACTGCACTCTCGTAGATGACAATCTGGTCCGCCGCATCAAAGCGGTCGACGGGATACCGTCAATGTTCACGACCTACGCCTACTACAACAGTGACAAGTTTCCCTTCTACGGCCAGGACCTGATGAAGCGCATCATGGCATATCGATCGATGATCGACGCGGGCGTCAAGGTCACAGGAGGCTCAGATTTTTTTCCGGGCCCTTTCGCCGTGCTGATGGGCATTCAGGGAATGGTCACACGCACGGGATGGGATGGCAAAACGTGGGGTGCGAACCAGAGAATCACTGTGAATGAAGCGATTCGCGTGAACACACTGAATGGCGCCTACGCATCGCACGAGGAGCGGCAAAAGGGATCGATTGCCGTCGGCAAGCTGGCCGATTTCGTAATGCTTGCCGACGACCCGCACACCGTGAAGCCGGACGCGATCAAGGATATTCGTATTGTGCAGACTGTTGTCGGCGGAGAGGCGACGTATAACGCCTGAGAAGTGCGACGGGTCCGCCGACTGAACTCCTCAGGGTGTTTAGCGTCGACGGCCAGTGCCTTTTCTAGGGTATCACCGGGATCCTGATGTGAGAAGGCTGCTTGCTCGTATGCCACACGCGATGCACCTGCGCCCGAAAATCCCCCGCCTTTGCAAGAAAGATATTGGGCACGAAGCGCTGAGGATTGCGATCGTAGAGCGGAAACCACGTGCTCTGCACCTGCACCATCATGCGGTGTCCCTTCCTGAAGCGATACAACTGTCCATGCATGTCAACGGTAAACGGCGTCACGGTATTCGCCGGAATGGGCATCGCCTTCGAGAAGCTTTTCCAGTATCGCCCCCGCATGATGTCAGCGTTGACGATCAGCTCATATCCTCCCATCTCCGGCTGATCGGCAACAATCTCCGGATACACGTCGATG
>JBKJNN010000179.1:0-4015 GCA_046593625.1 Gemmatimonadaceae bacterium
CGTCACGACAACCAATCACTTCCCGTACCACGTCTGCGCGGCGCAGCAGGATGCAGGCACCTTCTGCCTTCCCAGCTCCGACTGGGATTGGACCACCGGCATCGACGACAGAAGCGGCGATTTCGCATATAACGCCGGCGGTGGTGAGAGCGGCTACATAGCCGCCAATCCTGACAACCCGGACATTATCTATGCAGGCAGCCAGGGCGCGCTGCTGACGCGCCTCGACCGCCGCACCGGCCAGTATCGCGACGTCCAGGTATATCCGCGCTTCTTCTCAGGTGAACCGGCCAGCGAGCTGCCCGAGAGATGGCAATGGACTTTCCCCATTGTCTTCTCACCACTCAACTCCAAAGTCATCTACACGTCCTCACAACATCTCTGGAAGACAACCAACGAAGGCCAGACGTGGACGCGCATCAGTCCCGATCTCACTCGCGCAGATCCGGCAACACTCGGCGAATCTGGCGGTCCGATCACGCATGACATGAACGGACCGGAGATCTACGCGACGATCTTTGCCGTCGCTCCTTCGCCCCGCGACAGCATGACGATCTGGACCGGTTCAGACGACGGCCTGGTGTACATCACCCGCGACGGAGGGAAAAACTGGAAGAACGTAACGCCGCCGGGGCTTCCGCCATTCGCGCGCATCAGCATCATCGATGCGTCACGCCACGCCACAGGCACAGCCTACGTCGCCGCCAAACGATACCAGCTCGACGATCGCGCGCCATACATATACAGAACGAGCGACTTCGGAAAAACATGGACGAAGATCGTGAACGGCATTCGCGCCGATGATTACGCCCATGCAGTTCGCGAAGATTTAAAACGACCCGGGCTCCTCTACGCTGGCACCGAGCACGGCGTCTGGATTTCCCGGAACAACGGCGACCACTGGCAATCGCTGTCTCTCAATCTCCCCGACGTTCAGGTATCTGACATCGCGCTCACCGGCAACGACATCGTCATCGCCACACACGGGCGCTCCCTCTACGTGCTCGGCGACATCCAGCCCCTGCGCGAATCGAGCGCGTCACTCGCCGGCACACCGCTGCACGTCTTCACTCCCGACGTCGTGACCCGGCGCGTAAACAATGCAACGTTTCAGTATTACCTGGGCCGACGGGCCGACAGCGTACGAGTGGAAATTCTCGAAGCGGGCGGGAAGGTTATTCGCTCGTTCAACGGAGCGCCGGGCGATACCGCGATCAAACCGATCCCCTCGGCCGTTCCCGGCTGCGATCAGAACCTCCCCTCAGATCAACGCGCGCCGGTAAAGGCAGGAGTAAACCGCTTTACATGGAATGGCAGATATGAAGGGGCCACCGCATTCGACTGCATGTTCATCTGGAGCGGCAACGCCACCGCGGGACCAATTGCTCCCCCCGGCAAATACCAGGTCAGGATCAGCGCCAACGGCAGGACGGAGACAAAACCGTTCACGATTCGGCGCGACCCACGACTCGTCGGCATCACGGATGCCGACCTTCGCGCGCAGTTCGACCTCGCCAGCAGAATCAATGACCGCACCAACGACGCCAACAATGCGGTCATTCGAATTCGGTCAATCCGCGATCAGGTGGTAAACCGCGCATCGCTGACCACCAATGCAGAACTGCGCGCGCAGGCCAACGCAATCACGGCCGAGCTGACCCGCATTGAAGAAGAGCTTTATCAGACGCGCAACCGAAGTGGCCAGGATCCGCTCAACTTCCCGATCAAGCTCAACAACCGCCTCACGTCACTGCGCCGAAGCGTGGAGACTGGCGAGTCCAAACCAACCGCCGCGGCCCACGTCGTGCTCAGGGAGCTGTCCTCCGAGTTGGACAAACAGCTCGCTGCGCTCAATCGGCTCGTGGCAGGCGACGTGGCAAAATTCAGCGTCAGTGCCGCCGCGCAGGGCCTGAAGCCAATTGACACGGTAAAAAAATGAAAAAACTGATTCTGGCATCGTTCGTCATGGCTGCCTGTGTTTCAAGTGACAAAAGCGCATCCACCGACACAGCAACGTTCACGCAAGTTGGCTCGGCCACCGATACGTCACCTGCGCCGTCCACAACTCCTCCGGCCGATTCATCGGTCAGGACTCCTGAGGGACCACCGCCCGCATCGCCCGAGCCTTCGACTTGGCAGGTCACGTCGGCGGGAATCGGGCCGATTCGCGCGGGAATGACACTCGCAGAAGCCAACACCGCATCAGGCAACCGGCTGATTATCGGCGAGAAACTCCAGGAGTGCGACTACGTGCGCATCAAGGGCGCGCCTGCCGGTATTTCACTCATGGTGCAGAAAGGACGTATCTCGCGAGCGGAAGTGAGAGAAGGCACGACGCAAACTGCCGAGGGCGCGCGAATCGGGGACACCGAAGCGAGAATCAAGTCGCTCTACCCGGGGCTCGAGGTTCAACGCCACAAGTACACTGACGGCCACTACCTCGTAGTCACACCCGGACAGAAAGCAGGCAGCAACAACATCGTGTTTGAAACGGATGGCAAAAAAGTTCTCAAGTACAGGTCCGGAGTGGAGCCCGCCGTTCAGTACGTCGAAGGCTGCTCCTGAGACCTGAGGCCTGTTTCAGCTGAACCACATTCGTCCCGCGATCAACACCAGGAAGACGGCGAATGCGCGCTTCAGCTGAACAGGCGACAGCTCATGCGCCAGCTTGGCTCCGACCCACGCGCCGAAAAAGAGACCGAGCGCAACCCACAACGCTGCGCCGATCTCGAGATGTCCGCGCTTGTAGTACTCATACGCCCCCAGCGCTCCCACCGGGAGCAGCAGCGCAGCAAGGGAAGTTCCCGTTGCCGTGATCGGAGACAGCCTGCCGATGAGGATGAGCGCCGGCACAATCACGACGCCGCCACCAATTCCGAACAGTCCCGATAGAACACCTGCGGCCAGTCCAACCAGTATGAAGAGGATCACGTTACTTCTCCGTTGTGGCGTCGCAATCTGCCTGTTGTGATATTTCCCTTCCCAAATATCGCGAGGCGAGGCCATCAATGAATCAGCCGCAACTTTTTCTCGGACTGCGCACTGTGATCTACAGCGCCCCCGACCTCGCCCGCGCCAAGGCATGGTATTCAAAGGCGTTCGGAATTGAGCCGTACTTCGACGAGCCGTTCTATGTCGGCTTCAATATTGGCGGATTCGAGCTTGGTCTCGATCCCAATGCGAAAGATCAAGGCGCGGGCGGATCGACTGCCTACTGGGGAGTTGCCAACGCCGAGGAGGCTGTCGCAAAGGTCGTCGCAGCGGGCGCGACTTTGTCTTCGCCGGTTTCTGACGTCGGAGGCGGGATTAAAGTTGCCGTCGTGCTAGATCCGTTCGGCAATCGAGTGGGTATAATCGAGAACCCTCACTTCGACGCGTCATCTGTCTCCTGAGATCATCCCAGACACTGCACCTCTCGAGAGCGCCAGCAATCCGATGAGCTGGCGAAATCTTGCGCGCTTTATCGCGACGATGCACATCGCGTACGTCGTCTTCGTCGTGCTCGGAGCATTGCTCGTCGTCGTTTGGCCGAGCCTGATGTGGGTGCATCTTACGGCGGTGGTGTGGGCTTTCGCGACGATGGTGTTCGATCTTGGGTGTCCGTTAACGCCGTGGGAGAAGCGCGCGTGGATCCGTGGCGGGAGAGTTCCTTATGAAGAGGGATTTCTTCAGCACCACATTCTTCGGACCCGGTTCAATCCGGACAAGGCACGGAGGAATCATTCTCTCCTTGGCTTGTTTGTGGTCGTGCTCAATCTCGTTGTCTACTATTTCGTTTTGTTGCGGTGAACTTCGGAAATGCTTTGTCTAGAGAGACCGAAGAGACGGAGAGAACTGCGGGGAACTGCGGGAAATTAAGGGGAACTACAGAACAACGGAACTACAGAACAACGGAACTACATGTTGAATCGGCGAATGCCTGCCGTCAGCGGCAGGCATTCGCCGATTCAACATGTAGTTCCGTTGTTCTGTAGTTCCGTTGTTCTGTAGTTCCGTTGTTCTGTAGTTCCGTAGT
>JBKJNN010000067.1:0-19188 GCA_046593625.1 Gemmatimonadaceae bacterium
GCGTTCGAGGATACCGGCGTGCGCGCGTACAAGGGTCAGGCCGGTAACGTGGCGGCTGCGAAGGGGGTGCTTACCGCTGCGCTGCAGATTCATTCGGTGGAGGCACGGCACGCCGCACAGATCCGCCGGCTACGCGGGCAGAAGGCATGGATCACCGGCGCGGATCGGGGCAACATGCCGGCGGCTACCCAGGCCGTCTACAACGGTGACGACGTTACCATGCAGGCGGGAGTTAATGTGGCCGCCCTGGCGGCGAATTTCGGTGGCACAGCGGCCGCCAGCGAAGCCTTCGACGAACCACTGACGAAGGACCAGGTGTTGGCGATCGTCGCGCCCTTCATCGCCTGAGTGTTATCGGCCCGCGCGCAAGCGGTACCGGCGCGGGTCGTTTGTCAGGATGTTATTCCCGGTCGACGCCGAGAGGTCTGCACCTTCGCTGGTAGAATGGTGCCGATCTCTCGTCGTTTGTGGACAATGGCAGGGCTCTCAGGTGGGGTCGCGGTGCGCTCGAAATAGCGCCAGCTTTGACCTGCGCCTTCACTCCGATATCTCACGATACCTCCCGGGACTGCCATGCTGCTCGGCCTCAGAACCGTGATTTACGCCGCACCCAATCTTGACCGCGCCAAGGCGTGGTACTCGGCATTCCTCGGCTGCGCGCCGTACTTCGACGAGCCGTTCTATGTCGGCTTCAACATTGGCGGATTCGAGCTGGGTCTAGACCCGAATGCAAAACACACCGGACCAGGCGGAGCTACGGCGTGGTGGGGAGTCGCAAACATCGACGAGGCCATCGCGCACATGCAGTCCATGGGTGCCGAAGTCGCCGAGGCGGCACATGAGGTCGGAGATGGAATCAAGGTGGGCGCAGTGCTCGATCCGTTCGGGAATCACGTAGGCATCATCGAGAACCCTCACTTCGATCCAGCGGCAACGAAGTGACCTGGAGGCTTCTCGCGCGCGCCGTTGCTGGCATCCACATCGCGTACGCGCTCTTTGTCGTTGCAGGAAGCCTGCTGGTTCTCAGGTGGCCCGCTCTGATGTGGATTCATCTTCTGGCCGTCTTATGGGGTGGCGCAACCCTCATGTTCGATTTCGGGTGCCCGCTCACTCCGATGGAAAAACGCCTCTGGACCAGGGGCGGAGTAACTCCGTACGAAGAAGGATTTCTTCAGCATCACATTCTGCGTACAAACGCCACCGGCGCCACCGAGCGACGAAATCACATCGTGCTGGGTGCGGCCGCAATTGCGGTTAACGCCGTCGTCTACTTCCTGATTCTGACACGCGGCTGATGCGCACGCCGCCAACATTTCCCGCCAGACTTGCTGTTGCAATCGCCGCGGGAATTGTCGGCGGACTCTACTGCTACTTCAGCATCAGAACGAGCGGAGGCCCTCGGGCTGGAGACGATTTCACATGGCACTGGCTCGCTGCTAGAGCTCTCATCGAGGGTCACAGTCCCTACCTCACGATTCACGTCGGCGGCCCATATCAGCTCGACGCCCCGTACGTTTATCCGCTCACGACCGCCATCGCGGCGATTCCCTTTTCGCTGTGGCTCTCCCCTGTCGCTGCCGCTGCCTCATGGATCGGATTCGGTTCGGCGTTGATGGCCTATGCGGTAACCCGCAACAGCTACAACGGATTGTTGATGTTCGGCTCACTTCCCTATCTCTGGGCGGCCAGCGCCGGACAATTCTCTCCGCTGCTAGTCGCCGCTGCCCTCCTTCCCTGGCTTGGGTTCCTCACGCCGGTGAAGCCGCAGCTCGGCGTTGCTTCACTCTCGCTCAATCCTTCCCGCATAGCGATTGGAGGCTCCATTGCTTTCGTCCTCGCAACGCTGCTTGCCTATCCCCACTGGCCTGCTCAATGGATTGCAGTGCTACCCCAACGCGTAAAAGGTGTTTACGTGTCCCCGGTTACTGTCGTCGGCGGATTCCTGATGTTGCTGGCGCTGCTCAGATGGAAGCGGCCGGAAGCGCGCCTTCTTCTTGTTATGAGTCTCGTTCCACAGTCCATGCTGTTTTACGATCAGCTGCTCCTCTGGCTCATCCCCCGCACCCAGCGCGAGTACATCCTCCTCGGTACGCTCTCGATGGTCGCGCCGCTCGTGGCAAGCCGCGGACTGTCAGAGGGATTCAACATCAGTGAAGCGGCAGCCGCCTACGCCCCGGCGATCATAGCTTTCATCTATCTGCCGTGCCTGATCATGGTACTGCGGCGGCCCAATGAGTCGCCCCCGCCCGGGCACGGGTCCTGACCCCTTCCTTCCCCGGTGACTTGCCGCCAGTTTATCAAAAGGGCCGGCCGCGAGTACCAGGAAGGCAGTACCCGGCGGACATTCGGCACAACCCACCTCTCGCGGAGCAGAGCCCTTATGCGCGAGTACAAAAGCGAAGACATCCGGAACATCGCCGTCGTTGGACACGGAGCGAGCGGAAAGACCACACTGGTCGATGCGCTCGCTTTTGTTTCAGGAGCCTCGAAGCGGCACGGCTCGGTCAGGGACGGCACAGCCCTCACTGACTTCGACCCCGAAGAAACTGCTCGCGGTTTTTCCATCAGTCTCTCGTGCGCTCACGCCGAGTGGATGGATACGAAAATCAATCTCCTCGACACGCCGGGATATTCTGATTTTCAGGGCGAAGCAATCGCGGGATTACAGGCGGCAGATGGCGCCCTCGTCGTAGTCAGTGGCACCGCCGGTGTCGAAGTGGGCACGGCGCGCATGTTCAATGAAGCCATTGACCGAATGGATCCCGTCCTCTTCGTCGTCTCGATGATGGACAAGGACCACGCATCATTCGACTCGGCGTACGACAGCATCAGAGATAAGCTGACAACGCGCGTGATTCCCGTGGAAGTTCCGATGGGCGAAGGTCCCGACTTTCAGGGAATACTCAATCTCTTCGACAAGAAGGCGCACATCTTCCGCAAGGGAACCCGGAGCGGTGAATACGAAGGTGTCCCTGTCCCTCCGGAATACCAGGCGCAGTTCGACAAGTACTACGAGCAGCTCATAGAAGGAATCGCCGCAACCGATGACGTGCTGCTCGAGAAATACCTCGGCGGCGAGTCAATCGAGCGCGGCGATGCGCTGCTCGCCATGAAGGAGGCGATGAAACGCCAGGAGCTCTTCCCGCTTTTCTGCTGTTCTTCCGAACTCACCTACGGAACGCAGGCCCTGCTCACCAAGATCGTCGAACTGATGCCGTCGGCGTACGAGATGGAAGAGTTGCATGCCTTTACCGGCGCGGAGGGAGATCACACTGTTGAGATCCACGCCGCAGATGACGGACCGTTTGCAGCGCTGGTATTCAAGACTCACTCCGAGCCACACGTTGGTGACGTCTCCTTTTTTCGGATCCTGTCCGGCAAGCTCACCAACGGGATGGAGGTTTACAACGCCACTCGCGGACACGCCGAGAAGATGTCGCATGTGGCTGTGCCCCAGGGGAAGGATCGGATCGAGGTGCCTCTGCTACACCCCGGAGACATCGGCTGCGTGGCGAAACTGAAGAACACTCACACCAACGACACGCTGTCCACGAAGGAGCATCCCGTTCGACTACCGGCAATCGAGTTTCCTGAACCGCTCGTGGTTTACGCCGTCCACGCCACTGGGCGCGGGGAGGAGGAAAAACTCCAGCAGGGCCTGCACCGCCTGCATGACGAAGACGCATGCTTTCAGACGCATTACAACTCCGAGACTCACGAGACGATCGCGGCGGGTCTGGGCGAGCGTCATCTGGATGTCGTGATGTCCCGCCTCAAGCGTGCGTACGGGGTTGGAGGCGAACTCAGAAAACCGCAGATCGCATATCGCGAAACCATACTTGCCAAGGGCGACGGCCAGGGCCGCCACAAGAAACAGAGCGGCGGTAAGGGTCAGTTCGGGGACTGCTGGGTGAGAATTTCTCCGACACCCCGCGGCGCCGGTTACTCTTTCGTGAACTCGGTGACGGGTGGTTCGATTCCATCGAAGTACATACCTGCGGTTGACCGCGGAGTTCAGGAAGCAGCGGCGCGCGGAGTTATCGCGGGATACCCGATGGTCGATTTTCAGGTCGAGGTTTACGACGGCTCGTATCACAGCGTTGATTCGAACGAGATGTCGTTCAAGCTGGCGGGTATTCTAGCATTCAAGACAGTCGCGCAGAAATGCAGGCCTATACTTCTCGAGCCGCTCGACGAAATCGATGTAATAACTCCCGACGGGTATCTGGGCGACGTGCTCGGCGATATCTCCGCGCGGCGCGGTCACATCCTTGGAACCGATACTGTTCCTGGAGGCAGGTCAAAGGTGCACGCTGTGGTACCCCAGGCCGAGCTTCATCTATACGCCACCGATTTGTTCTCGAAAACTCACGGTCACGGTACGTTCGTGCAGCGCTTCAGAGGTTACGAGCAGATGCCGGCCGAGGCTGCGCAGCGGGTGATCAGTGAGAGCCGCGGGATGAAGGAGGCGGTGGGCGAGTGAAAACATTCTGCGGAGTGGTGCGCGATGGATGAGAGCGAAGAAGCGCTGTGTGTCATTCGCACTTTTTCGCGCGATGTGGATGCGCACCTCGCAGAATCGGTGCTCGAGGCAAATGGAATCGAGTCGATACTGATTGGGGACAATGCTTTTGGCATGCTGCCCAACCTCAACGCACTGCACCCGATCCGGATTGCGGTGAAGGAATCCGACGTCGAGGCGGCGATTTCCCTGCTTGGAGCCAGCTAGTGCGCGGTGAGCCTGCTGAAGTTGTCGGCGAGCTCGGTTGCTCTGCGCACCGAGAATTCTCCGAGGCACTTTGCGCGCGGCTTTGCCCACAGTGGCCCTTCCTTGCCGCGGCCGCGCCGCCGGCATTCGGTATCGCGATAGACGAGCCAGGCGCGCTGGGCTACGCGTAGTCGCTGCACCGACGGAGGATCTTTTACTCCGGGCGCGACTTGCTCCTGCCTGCGCATTTCGGTGATCAGCGCGCGATAGATCCGGTTGAGCCGCGAGTCAGCGGCGGCTAGCGAAACGCGGATGCATTCAGACTGGTTTTCGAGCGTGGGTGAGTTGCAGGCGCGAAGTCCGGTGAGCTTTGGCGATGAGGCGGCCGCAGGAGCGGGGGCGGCTGGCGTAGCTTCTGGCTGAGTTGGCGCGGTTCGCGGCGTGACAGCAGAGGGAGCGGCGGGTTCCGGAATGGTGACATCGCGAGCCGTTGCGGCGTTTGGCACGGCAACTTTGTCCTCGTTGCTCCGCTCCGCCGCATCGGGTTCGCGATACGCACCAATCGAATCCACCAGAAGCGTGTCGCGGTTGGCGAGGGCGAGATCTGCCGCGAGAGCTGAGTCTGCTGCGAATTCGTCAGTAGTTCTAGACGGCGCACCTCCATCGCATGCTGATGCCAGGACCATGAATGCAATGAGTACAGCGGGGATATGCGATTGTCGGGAATTCATGATCGGTGACTTGAATTCAAACATGGAATGCCTGGTTGTGAGGCTTGATTGGGGCGAGGCCCGCGCGTGCCGTTAAGTTTAGTCCGAACTCCAACATGATAAAATGATACACCCTGCACGTTTTCTTGTAGCTGTGGCATTTGCAGTGGGTTGTGCTGCGGCGCCTCCAGTTCCACCTGTTGTCCCGAGTGATCGCGGCGAGACCACGGTATATCTGGTTCGGCACGCCGAAAAGGCCACAGATAGTCCCACTGACCCGGATCTGAGCCGGGCCGGGTACGCCCGCGCGGACTCTCTTGCAATTCAGTTGCGCGAGGCCGGTGTCAACGTGATCATCACCACTCAGCTCAAGCGGACGGTGCTGACCGCGCGTCCATTAGCTCGTCTTCGGGGTATTAAGCCCGAAGTTGTCGCAACAGGCACCTCCACGGGAGCGCACATAGACAGTGTGGCTGCTGCCGTGCTGCGTCATTCCGGAGCGACGATTCTCGTGGTAGGGCACAGCAATACGATTGGCCACATTGCGGCAAAGCTTGGTGGAGATCCCATCGGCGACCTGTGTGATGAAGAGTACTCGAACCTGATCATCATCAGTATGCCGCGGTCCAAGCCAACGAGAATGCTGGTGGAGCGATATGGCCCTCCCGATCCGCCAGAGGACGGTAAATGCAGCCGGGTTCGAGGCGGCGACCCGCGCTCTCGGTGAACGATTGTTTCCGATCGACTTGCACGTACTTTTTCCAACGAAGGTTACACGGAACATTGGTGCACCGCTGTTCCCCTGTGGCTCCGACGCAAGAAACTGTGGGAGTAACGCCACACATTAAATGATTGTTTCGGCAGTTGTAACATTTGAAATTGGGTAACTCTTTGTTTTGCACCACTTTAGCATTTCTTCAATCGCGCAGCCGCATGAGCACAGGGACTGCGTTGGGTGGGGTACGCATTGGACCGGATCGCGCCGTCTCGGCCGAAACAGTCCGGCGTAATTCCTTCAACCCAAGAACCTGAATGGCGCCGATTGGCTCAGAAGTCCGCTCCCTGGACACGAAGTACGTACCTCCTGCAACACGACGTAATCGTGGTTTGCTGAGGATCGTCGGGCCCTCATTCGCAGGAGCTCCCGGCTCACGTGCTTACAATCAGTTTGAGTTCGAGCTCGCCGCACCCGCGACCGAACGCTTCGGAAATCCCGGAGGTACAGACAAGGGTACCCGCGCGCTCAACGTTATCGTTGCGGCCGTTGCCCTGGTACTCGTTGCCCCGCTCTTCGTTCTGATCTCATTTGCGATTCTCCTGACATCCCGGGGTCCGATCTTTTATTACCAGACCCGCGTCGGTCTGGATCGGAGATGGAATCGCAAGCCCTCCCACGCTGACGTGCGAACGCACGACCTTGGCGGGCGACCGTTTAACATGTACAAGTTCCGCACGATGGTGGTTGATGCGGAACGCGCGGGCCAGGAAGTCTGGGCTGCTCCCAACGATCCGCGCGTGACTTTCGTGGGGCGCATTCTTCGAGTAACCCGTCTCGATGAGCTGCCACAGCTTCTGAATGTGCTTGCCGGAGACATGAATGTAGTTGGACCCCGGCCGGAGCGTCCTGCGTTTTTTGCGTCGCTGCGCGAGACAATCCCGCACTACCGGCTTCGCCAGCGCGTCATGCCGGGCATCACCGGTTTGGCTCAGATCAACCAGTCGTACGATACCTGCTTTGACGATGTGAGACGCAAGGTGGACTACGACCTCGAGTACCTGCACCAGAGAAGCGTCCGGAAGGACCTGGCAATCATGGCACGCACCATCCCGGTGATGGTGCTCTGCAAGCTTGGATGGTAAAAACCTAGCGAGGCAGGGGTTCGAAGACGCCCTTCCCCGACCGTGGGTCCCAGCGCAAATGCACTGGCTCACGGTCGGGGAATTTTTTTATCAGCACTGAATTGCCTTCACCCACATCGCGGGCCGCGACAATCGGACCCGAAAAGGCCGGCGCATTCTCGGCATAGATGCACTCCAGAAGCGACTCGCGAAGTTTTGCCGGGCCCGCCTGCACGAAGAGCAGGAGATTGCGACCCTCTGCATACTCTGCAACTTGCGCGTGCACCACACGGCATGGCTGATGCCCCTTTCGCCAGAGATACAGTCGCGCAGACGCAACCATCGGCACCACGAGCATCATATAGATGGCAAGGGTGCGCGCGAGCAGCGGCTTTTCTCTCCTGAACTGATCGAATACCACCGCAATGCCGATGAATACAAAGGGGAGTATCTCGACAAAGAAGCGGATATCGCTCCATTGCCAGAAGAAATAGGCCATCGGAAACGGCAGAAAGGCAGCGATCAGTTTCCAGTTGATCCGCGCACCTCGCCTCACCGCTACGAAAAGAAATGGGACGAGAAGCCCCGATGGGAGAAGCGTCATGCACGCCTGCCAGAGTGGCCTGCCCTGCTGTCGCAATGCGGTGAGCAGGGAGAATTCGCGGGCCATAGGGAGCGGTGTTCCATCCGCAGCGTAAGCCACAAGACCGCGTGAACCAAATCCGAGAGATCCCAATTCTCCCGCCGCAGCAGTATATCCGAAAGTCAGCGCGTGACCCGTAGTTGCCTGGTTATAGAGCAGGGTCGCGATGAAGGGTACCGCCGCGCCAGCGATTACGCGCAGCGCGATCCACAGAGTCAAGCGCGCGGAAGGACGCTGCGAAAAGATGTACCACAACGCAATCGAAAAACCTGCCGTCGCGCCACTCAGGGGACGAATTGCGAACACAGCTCCCAGACTCATGCCTACCGCGAGCCAACGAACGCTCGCTTTGGGATTGCCGGTTCGATCTCGCAACGTGAGCCACGCGGCAAGGAGAAGGAACAACCCGGCAGCGGCATTCGCATTGCTCGAAATGATGACTCTCGTATCGAGCAGCAGCATTGCAGCGGCCATCAGCCCAACCGCGCGGGAATAGAGCGCCTCGCCAAGCAGATAAGTGAGGAGCACGCAACTGGCGCGGATAGTGGGACCTGCCCACCAGGACAGACCCACCGAGTCGAACAAGTGGATCACCGCGGGCCAGCCAGGAGGATACTGAGTGAACATCCCGCCATTCCTGAATGCCGACAGCCGAACCATGAAGAACTGCTTCAGGTCCGGGTCGAATTGCAGGGAAAAATGATCCTGACCGAACAGTCGCGACTGAAACAGGTACAACGCATCGTCGATGATGACGTTCGCGCGGCCAGCCGAACTGAACTTCGAGATTGACAACACCAGCAGCGCGATAGCCACCACCATAAGCGCAAGCTGTGTCCTGGTAACCCTCGCTGGCAGGCGCAGCAGACCGGGAAGGGGAACCCTGCGGTCATCGTCGGAAGATGTTGCAAGCAGGTAAAGCGACCAGCCGAGGAGCCAGATGTTGACGGAGGACAGCAGCTGAAACTGCCATGTTCCGTCCAGAGGCGGCCGCTGCACCAGGAGAAATACCAGCGGAACCAGGGCAGCAGCAATGAGCGCTCGGCCGCCACCTGCCAAGCGTTTGCGCGCTGCAGAATTACGGAAGCTGTAGAACACTCCGACAAACGCGAGTGACAGCACAATCCCCAATCCCATTCGCGCGCGAAGCATTTCGGTGACAAGCGCAAATTGAGTCATCCCCGCAACCAGAGACACTGCGACGATCCGCAGGTCGCGGGCTCGAAAATTCGAGGAGGATTCTCGCGCGTTGTCAGCTGTCAAAATGTCGACTTTCCGGGCGTGAGGTGCGATTAGTGGCCCACTCCCGCGATCCAGGACGGAACCTCGCGGACGAGAAATTCCTGATGATCGAGGCCCGTAAATATATGTGTGGCGTCGGGAATGTACTCCACCCGCAGCAGGCCTCCAAAATCGACGTCCGAAAAAACCCGCGCATACTGCGAACGATCGTTGTACAACTCCTCCTGACCGCCTGTGAACACTATGAACATGTTCACTCCGCGCTGAACGAAATTCTTCAGGTCAGCCCCAACGGTCTCCTTCGGAGGGAAAACCCTCACGTAGCGGGGCATTTCATAAATGACGTCGTCGCTCCCGCCTGCCTGAACCTTCTGTGGCTTCATCGATTCCAGCAGTCGGCGGCCGCGTATCGCGACGGCATTCTTCCAGACCGAAGGGCGGAGCATTCTTCTTCCATAATGCCGGAGAAAAAACGACGAATCACGGTATGTCCACGCATCGAACATGACGATTCCCTTCACCCTCTCATCTACCCTGGCCGTGAGGTGAGCGACGTCAGCTCCCGAACATAATCCCACCAGAACGAACTCGGTGATCTTGCGAGTCGATGCCAGATAATCCATGGCCTCGCGGGTCTCGATGACAGCGCTTTCCTCGAAAGACAGACTGTCTCGACGTGCCTCACTGTCCCCGATGCCTGAAAGATCGAACCGCAGCGCCGCACATCCCCGCGGCGCCACGCCGCGCGCAATCCTGGTATGCAGCCGGCACGCACCGACATGGTGCACGATGCCGGAATTGAGGAAAATCACACCCGGCATTGAAGCCGGATCCATTCCTGGCGGCGGGTCTGACACAATACCCACCATAGATGCGGTTTTTCCAAACCGAACTGCCTTTTCTCTCATCGCTCCACGATCTCGGCTGCAAGTGATGCCACTATTCCCTGAATCACCGCCTGGGGTATCAGAGCGGAACCATTGTCGTCCACCTCGTTCCAGTTGCCAGTGGCGGGAATGCAGCGATAAATCGCCCCGTCATGTCGGGAACCGAATTTCCGGTGGAACTCCACGTACTCGTCCCTCTCCTCAGAAACCACAATTATGGGACGACTTCCCGGCCGCAGCGTAAGATCGTCCAGCGCGATTCCCTCAATCTCACTCTTCATGACAGCAGTGAGAGGAAACCCCAGAACGCCAGACCCGTTTCCGTTCACTGGTGGCGCCGATTTCCTGTAACTCTCGTGCGAAATCCCCTCGCTGATGAGTGCCGCGCAATACTCGCTGCCATCAACCACCGGATCCCAGAACACCACTGCGTCCACATCCGGACGACGCGAAGCAGCGATCGCACCCAGAGCTGCTCCGAGCCTCAGGCCAACGATGGATACGCTGGATAGATCCGCGGTGTCCTTCAGTTCTTCAATAGCTGTCCCGACATCAGTCACCCACTGCTCGATCGTTCCTTCCTCGCCCTCACCAGCAGAGTCGCCTGTACCGTAGTAATCAAATCTGAAAACATGGAACCCGGCTTTTGTAAGAAGCAGCGCCAGTTGCCTGAAAGCCCTGTGAGCCCGCATGTACTCCTGGCCAAACGGATAGCACAACACAACTCCACCCGCGTTGGCCACGTGAATCCGGGGAGGGTGATACACTCCGAACAACGGCTTGTCCGAGCGTCCGAAAAACACAGGATTCATGCCGTTACGTTCCAGTCTTCAGCTTGAACGCCTTCATGAGGCGCCGGCCTATTCCTGCACCGTCTGTCTCGGGCAATGCGTCCTCTACTTCGTCCGCCGGCGACATCCGCCTGTCGCACTCCGCAGCAATCTGCTCGAGCGTCTGGAGCACCATCACCGCCTGATTGAGCCGCACTCCCGTTCTCTTCTCCAGCTTGACCACGACTCTCACCGACAGCAGAGAATGGCCACCGACGTCGAAGAAATTATCGTACACGCTCACCCTATCGAGCCCAAGTACTTCCTTCCATACCTCGGCTACGATCTGCTCGGTTGAAGTGCGTGGCGGAACAAGATCATCGTTGGCGCCGAAAGGATCTGGCAGCGATGCCCTGTCGGGCGAACCGTCAGACAGACGCGGAATTTCGTCAACAGGTACATAGCTGGAGGGAACGAGCGCAGCCGGGAGGCGACTCTTGAGAAACCGCCGCAGATCGCTCACCGTCGAAGTCTGATCCCTGTCCTGTATCACATATGCAACAAGCCGGACATTGCCAGGCCGGTCTTTTCGCGATACTACGGCCGCGTCTACGACAGCGGCATGCTCGAGCAGCACCGACTCCACTTCCTCGAGCGGAAGCGAGTTGGCTGGTTCGATTGCAGAAGTAGTGTTTCCTGTTGGCTGCCTGAGACGCGAGATCAATGCTGCCGGATCTTCCGGAATGACAGCGATCTGCGAGATACCCCGGGAGGAGAGAATCCGGTCAAACGCCTCCACTCCCTCGCGGGAGTGTATTGCGCCATCCAGAACGGCCACGTTTAGCTTTTCAACCGAACGCGGGTCGTCCAGCCATACGCTGGTGCGGCGCGCTCGCTGCGCACTGCGGCTGACACTCCCTCCAAGCTGCTCCCTGTCAGCAATTCGGGTCATCATGAACTCGCTCACCGAAACGAGCTCCGCACCGCTCTCATCCATCATCGTAACGTCGAATACCGCAATCTCGCGCGGATCGAAGTCACTCTCCTTCAGCTCGACGTGACTATAGAACTTCTGCGGTAATGGCGCGTGCGACACGAGACTGGTGTACGACAACGGAACATAAAAATCAGAATGCGCATCGAATCCCGGTATCAACGACTGCGCGCACGCGGTTGCCATATCGAGAAGCGCCGGATGCAGCTTGAATTGAGCAAGGTCTCCCGCGAACTCGGGGGGCAGCTCGAGAAGTGCGAGCGCCTCGCCCTGCCCATAGTCAACGCGGGTGAGATTCTTCCACCGCGGCCCGAGCTCCAGATGCTCGAGCTCCTCCGTGCCATCGAAAGACTCGCTCCGCAAGTTGCAGCGTTGGCGGATGGCATTGATGTCAAAGGTTCGCGGCTGCACATCCAGATAAGCCGCCGAACCGGTAACATGCTCCTCCCAGTGGCCACTCTCATCGGCCGGACGGCCCGCCACAAGAAAAGTCGACCCGCTTTCCCCATGCTGGAGATGAACGCGCATCTCGCGAGCTTCATTCTCCGGAAGCACAAAGGGAGAGAGAAAGGCAACGTCGCGAATCTCCATTGCCCGCGACTCCGGGCGCTGCGCAAACGCAGCGCGCACAATCTCGAGATACCCGCTGCCAGGAATGAGCGAGTGCCCATCCCGAATGCGGTGTTCCTTCATCATCCAGTGCGTGTCCACCGAGAGCACAGTTGCAAACAGGTGCTCACTCGCACTGGAGTGAACGACTCTTTCGAGAAGCGGATGCGATGTAGTGCGTTCTACCGCAACGCTGTCATCTTCCGGGACCGCAAGCATTCCAACGTCCTGCCAGGCACTCCAGTTGACCGCGACCGTAAACGTACCATCCCGCTGCGTACGCGCACGCGCATAGGCATCGAGGAACGCATTGGCAGCGGCGTAATCCACCTGGCCAGGAAGCCCGGCAAAAGAACTGACTGACGAGAAAAGAATCAGGAAGTCGAGCGGCTCGCCCGCCAGAGCGGCATCGAGCGCAAGCGTGCCTGCTACCTTTGGCGCCAGCACTTTCGCGGCACTCTCGCGAGTCTTTGAAAGAATCGGCTCATCGTCCAGAACGCCGGCCGCGTGAATCACTCCGTTGATTTCGCCAAAGGTCTCGCGACAGTCGCGAACCACCCGCGCCATAGCATCAGCATCGCTCACATCAGCCGCCGCCACGACTACCTCGGCGCCGTGTGCTTCGAGGGCCCGCACTGACTTGATCTTCGCACCGCGAGGATCACCACCGTTGGAAGCGAGAATCGCGTCCCACTCGTCACGAGACGGTAAACCAGTGCGGCCCACCAGTATCATTCGCGCAGCGCATGTACGAGCAAGATGCTCAGCCACCACCATTCCAATACCGCCAAGCCCGCCGGTAATGAGATACACTCCGCGCTGCCGAAGACGGCCGGGCGAACTGGAGCGACCGAGTCTTACCGGGGCCAGTTGCTCTGTCCACCGATGCCCATCGCGATAGGCAACCACAGAAGGTTCATGCCGGGCGTCGAGCTCTTCGGAGAGAAGACCTGCGAGAGCATCCTCCTGCCACGACCCTGACTCGGGAACCACAATGTCGATGCTGCGAGCCACTACATTTGGAAATTCGGACGGTATCACCCGGCACGGTCCAAGCAACAGAGCACGCACAGGTTCAAGCGACGACTCGCCCGCAACCTGCTGCACCCCGCTCGACAGAACGTCTAACCGCACCTCACCCGTTACATCCTCTCGCGCCAGCGCGCGGGCCAGGAAAAAGAGACTGTAGAACGCGCGATCCTGCTGGTCGCGAATTTCTGCGCCTGCCGATCCGTTGCTCGACACGTTCCAGGCGTGAACTATCTGCGCCGGCAACGCTCCCGCCGTACGAAGCTCCGCGAACAGCCGGTCAAAATGCTCCTCTGTTCCTGGTGACACCGAGTACGCATCACCATCTACAGCCGAGAAGTCGTCACCGGCAGTAACCGTCACCACTCGCCGCCCCTGCGAACGGATTCTGTCAACGACAGCGCTCGCTATCCCCCCGGCGTCCATAAAGACGAGGAGAGGCGCGGAGTCGGTCGAGGTCTGCAAGACTTCCGGCAGCAGCGTGCGCTGCCACGCCGGAGTGTAGAACCAATCCCGGACATCTTCGCGCCTGCCCATACCTTCGGATACTTCGGCCGGTGCACTCCTGTCACTCGCCTTCGGCGCATCTACCCAATGACGCTGTCTCTCAAACGGATACGTGGGCAGCAGCACCCGCCGCCGGCGTTCCGCTGCGTAAAATGCCGTCCAGTCTACATCAACTCCCGCCGCCCAAAGCCGGCCGAGTGTCGTCAACGTAAAGGCAACGTCGGCGTCGGGCTCGTTTGGATGACGTATCGAATAGAGTAGCGGCTTACCCTCGGCGCCTGACTGCTGCTGCCGAGCGAGAGTGGTGAGCACGCGGCCAGGTCCAACCTCGAGCAGAATGCGATCACGATCCGCCAGCAGCTCGCCGACTCCCGAACTGAACATGACCGTGCCGCGAAGATGCCGTACCCAGTAATCGGGATCGGCCGCATCACTACCAGTGATCCACGTTCCGGTGAGGTTTGAGATAAACGGAATGGAAGGAGGGTTCATCGCGATGCCGTTCAGGAACGCGCCGAACTCCGCAAGAATTGGCTCGAGCATTCCCGAGTGCGCAGCCACCTCGATTCGAATCCTGTGAGTGTCAACGCCCTTGGCGGACAACTGACTCTCGAGTTGATCGAGCGCACCCACAGGCCCTGATGCGACTGACAGATTCGGCGCATTCTCCGCAGCAACAGACAGCTCAGGGCCGAGCACTGTCCGCAACTCGCCGGCAGAAAGCGAAACGCTCAGCATTCCACCTGGAGGAA
Source organism: Gemmatimonadaceae bacterium (assembly GCA_046593625.1). Taxonomy (GTDB): domain Bacteria; phylum Gemmatimonadota; class Gemmatimonadetes; order Gemmatimonadales; family Gemmatimonadaceae; genus UBA4720. The sequence continues at coordinate 14,691 of JBKJNN010000067.1, forward strand.
CAGTCTCGAACAGGCGGCCGCGCAGCGATACGAGAGCCAGCGCATCACGAAGCGAAAATACACCGGCCAGATGAGCGGCCATGTACTCGCCAACACTGTGGCCGATCAGAGCGCCCGGATTGATTCCCCATGACATCCAGAGTCGTGCACTCGCGTACTGTGTGACAAACAGCGCGGGCAGTGCACGCGAAGCTCGCTCCATCTCGGCGTCAGCTGCCGCCACAGCGTCCGGATTATTTTCGTCGGGATAAAGCAGCGCCAGCAGATCAAAATCGAGAATTGTCCGTAACTCCGCGACGCATTCATCTACCGCGTTCCGAAACACTTCTTCTGTGCGATAGAGTCCCGCGCCCATGGTTGCATACTGAGCACCACCCCCGGCGAACATGAAAGCGACAGAGGGTTCACTGTCCGAAGCACTCGCCGTGAAGACGCGATGTGGGTCGAGATTCTCGAGGGCGGCAACAGCGTCGTCGATGTTCTGGCAGACTGCAATCCTGCGCTCGCTCAGTTCCTGCCTTCCGACATGCAGTGTGAAAGCGGCGTCAGCGAGATCCAGATCGCGATTCGCGTGAAGGTGATCCGCAAGGTTCGCAGTCGCCGCGTCGAGCGCCGTCAGAGACTTTGCAGACAATTGAAGCAGCTGCCACGGTCTCGACGAAGTGGTCTCAGCGGGTTTGGGCGCCTCCTCAACTACCACGTGCGCGTTTGTCCCGCCAACACCCAGCGAACTGATTCCCGCCCTCAGTGGCCCCGACTCTCCAATCCAGTCGGAAAGCTCCGCGTTTACGCGGAAGGGAGAGTTGTCAAAATCAATCGCCGGGTTCGGCGACGAATAGTTGAGACTCGGTGGAATTTTACGGTGCTGAAGCGCAAGTACAGTCTTGATCAGGCCTGCGACGCCGGCTGCGGCATCGAGATGCCCGATGTTTGTCTTCAGCGAGCCGATCGTGCAGAACCCATTCCGGTCTGTGCCGGACCTGAACGCCTTGGTGAGCGCAGCTATCTCGATCGGATCGCCGATCGGTGTGCCGGTGCCGTGCGTCTCGATGTATGAAATGCTGTCGGGGTCCACACCCGCAATACCGAGCGCCTCAACGATTGACGCCGCCTGTCCATCTACACTCGGCGCGAGATAACCGACTTTCGCCGAACCGTCATTGTTGACTGCGGTGCCGAGCAGCACGGCGAGAACGTTGTCGCCGTCGGCAATGGCGTCTGCAAGCCGGCGAAGTACCACTACGCCGGCACCACTGCCAAACACGGTGCCCTGCGCGCGCGCATCGAATGCACGGCAATGCCCGTCCGGCGAAAGTATCTCGCCATCGTTGTACGTGTAGCCAACGCGATGCGGAAGCTCGATCGTGACTCCGCCCGCCAGCGCCATGTCGATCTCACCGTTGAGAAGACTTTGCGCCGCCAGATGCACCGCAACCAGCGAGGTTGAGCATGCCGTCTGCACGTTGATGCTGGGGCCCGTGAGGTTCAGGCTGTACGAAACCCGCGTCGAGAGAAAGTCCTTGTCGTTCCCCGTATGCCGGACGAGGAACAGTCCCGACGAGTCCATGAGCTTGCGATTGGGCAGCAGATTGTACGACATGTAGGCCTGCATGCCACACCCGGCAAACACTCCAATGGGACCTTCGAATCTTTCCGGCGCGTGGCCGGCGCTTTCCAGTGCTTCCCATGCACAATCGAGAAAGAGCCGGTGCTGCGGATCCATGATGGACGCATCGCGCGGAGTGAAACCCCAGAACGCAGCGTCCCAGTTCTCTACATCATCGAGCACTGCCGCTGACTTCACATAGGCGGGATCCAGCAGCTGAGCATCGGGGACGCCGGCCGCTCTCAGTTCATCATCCGACAGTGGGCGAATCGACTCCACCCCGTCATGCAGATTCTTCCAGAATTGCTCGAGATTCCCGGCGCCTGGAAAGCGACCGGACATGCCTACGATTGCAATCTCGTTCCCGCTTGGAGTATCCGTCATTCGCTAGCGCTGGCGGCCACGCCGGGCCATCGATTGCCGGCGCGCTGCGGCCCTGCCGATGCCTGTTGTGACCGTTGTATTGTCTTCACTCTCGCGAGCGAGATGAGTTGCCAGAGCACGAATCGTGGGAAACCTGAAGAGGTCTGTAATTGATACACTCCGCGTCACCTTTTTCTCCAGCTGGCCGAATGCCTTGACGGCAAGCAGTGAATGGCCGCCCAGATCGAAGAAGTTATCGGTTACTCCGACACGTTCGAGTTTCAGCACCTCTCTCCAGATTGCAGCAATGGTCTGCTCAAGTTCGTTCTGCGGCGGCGCCAGCGGAGATGCCACGGGCCGCACGACAGTATCGGGATTCGGGAGCGCGCCCCGGTCGATCTTGCCGTTCGGGGTCATGGGCATTCTGTCCACCACCGCAAAATTCGACGGCACCATGAAGTCGGGCAGCTGACCGCGCAGATAGTCGCGAAGATTCCCTGTGACTTCGCCGTTCCCCGAGACGGGAACCACGTACGCGACGATTCGCTTGTCTCCAGGTGAGTCCTCGCGTGCAGCAACAACTGCCGTTTTTACGTGCGGGTGTCTTTCGAGAACCGCTTCTATTTCGCCAAGCTCGATGCGATAGCCGCGAATCTTTACCTGATGGTCGAGGCGGCCCAGGTACTCGAGATTTCCATCCTCCTGATATCTGACCACATCACCCGTTCGATATGTGCGCGCACCTCCAGAAACTGCCCACGGCAGGTCAACAAAACGTTCGGCAGTGAGGTCAGGACGCCGGAAGTAGCCGCGCACCACGCCTTTCCCTCCGATGTACAGCTCACCAGGCAGACCATCAGGCACTGGCTGGCCATGAGTGTCGGCGATGTAAAGCTGTGTGTTGGCGACGGGACGCCCGATTGATACCACTTCGCGGGTGTCGCCGACGGTTCCGACAGTTGACCAGATCGTCGTCTCGGTGGGCCCGTACATGTTGAGTATCTCGGCATTCGTTGCCGACCGCAGCTGTTCCGCGAGTGCTATGGGAAAAGCTTCACCACCGATGAGAAGTTTGCGAAGCCCGCGAAGCGATTTGCGCGTCGAAGTATCGGCCAGGAGCATCGTTGCCATCGATGGCGTGCACTGCATATGCGTCACGCCGTGGCGACTCACTTCAGCCGCGATGGAATAATCACCGCTCGACGACTCGTTGGCGCGCTGGCGCACCTGGTTCAGCGCAGAAAGCTGAGCCAGAACGAGTGACGGCTCAACTCCAAAATCTATGAGACATGCAACGTCGTCCACTCCGATGCCCTTGAGAGTATCCACCATTGCAACGCACCTGTCTGGCGCTCCAAACAGACCACTCGTTTCGTAGTATCGCTCGAAGGAATACTCCAGCAGCGAATCCATTTCTTCTGCCGTGAGATTTTCGAAATCGAGCTCCTGCTTTGTTCCGTCGGCCGCTGTCTTCCGAAAGGTTGGAAACGCCGATGCATACGGCTTGATGAGGCCGATTGAAGTGCGAAGATATTCTTTCATCGGCTCTCGCACTGTCTCCTTTACAGACGCATCATCGTCGCCGACGAAGGCATGCAGCATGAGAGAAACGATTCCGTCTCCCGAGTGGCCTGCCTCACTCCACGCCTTGCGATAGACCGCGATTTTCTGTCCGAGCTCCTCCACTGTTTGCCCCAACAGGTGAGTGAGGACATTGGCGCCCACTCGGCCCGCAGCCGCGAATGATTCCGGATTGCCTGCCGTGGTCAGCCAGAACGGTAATTCTGCCTGAACCGGACGCGGCAGAATGGAGACTGAAATGTCGGCCCCGTTCGGACCGGGGAAACTCACTGCTTCTCCGCGCCAGAGCTTTCTCACTGTCTCGATGTCCCGGAGCATCACCTGCCTGGCGTCTGCAAAATTCTCGGGACGCAGCAGGAAGTCGTTCGGCTGCCATCCGGACGCGAACGAAATCCCCACCCTGCCATTCGAGATGTTGTCTACGACAGACCATTCTTCGGCAACACGCACCGGGTGGTGAAGCGGCAGCACGCAGCTTCCCGCGCGAATCGCAACGTGCTCGGTGATTGCGGCTACTGCGGCACCGGTGACAGCGGGATTTGGATAGAGACCACCGAAAGCGTGGAAGTGGCGCTCCGGAGTCCAGACGGCGGAGAATCCGTTTCGGTCGGCGTACTTCGCGCCTTCCATCAGCAACTCGTACTTGTTCGAGCCGCCCGAGCCCTCATCTGCCGAAAAATAAAAAAGACTGAAGTCGATAGACTTTGCAGCGTTGGGAAGCTTCACCGACGGTGACGCATGCCGCGCAGCATCACCCTGGATTACAACCTTGAATCCGCGGGCGAGTGTCCAGAGCAGCTCGAGCACTGATATGTCGAACGAAAGACTCGTTACCGCGAGCCACACGCCGGGTCGGGATTCTCCCAGCCGTTCGTCCATGGCCGAGAAGAAGTTGATGACGTTGCGGTGTTCGACCATGACGCCCTTGGGGGCGCCAGTGGAACCTGA
>JBKJNN010000075.1:0-5286 GCA_046593625.1 Gemmatimonadaceae bacterium
CCCGCAGTCCGTAATGCAGTTAGCCCGCAGTCCGTAATGCAGTTAGCCCGCAGTCCGTAGTGCAGTTGGTCCGCAGTCCGTAGTGCAGTTTGTCCGCAGTCCGTAGTGCAGTTTGTCCGCAGTCCGAACTCGTTAGTGATTATTTTCAGACATGTCAGATAAGACCTATATCACTGTAATCCCGGGCGACGGAATTGGCCCCGAAGTCACCGCCGCTGCCCTTAAGGTAGTCCAGGCCACGGGAATCGAGCTCGAAGTCGAATCCTGCCTTGCCGGCGCTGAAGCTTTCGCCAAAGGCATCGAATCAGGTGTCCCGCCTGAAACCATAGAGTCTGTTCAGCGCACCAAGGTTCTCCTCAAGGGCCCGCTCGAAACGCCGATTGGCTACGGTAACAAGAGCGCGAACGTCACGCTCCGAACTCTCTTCGCCACTTTCGGAAATCTCCGCCCTGTGCGCGAGCTTCCCGGCGTGCACACTCCGTTTACGGGCCGGAAACTCGACATCGTCATCGTCCGCGAGAATCTCGAAGACCTGTACACCGGCATCGAGTACATGCAGACGCCCGGAGTTGCCCAGGCGCTCAAGATCATCTCGCGCACCGGATGCGAAAAAATCGTCGAGCTCGCGTTTGAATTCGCCGTCGCCGCCGGGCGCAAGCGCGTTCACTGCGCTACCAAGGCGAACATCATGAAGCTCACTGAGGGAATGCTCCAGCATACGTTCGAGGAAATCGCACCGCGCTATCCTCAGATCGAGGCAAAGCACATCCTCATCGACAACTGCGCGCACCAGCTGGCCATGCGACCGGAGCAGTTCGACGTCATCGTCACCACCAACATGAATGGCGACATCCTGAGCGATCTCACCTCGGGCCTCACCGGCGGTCTTGGATTCGCGCCCTCCGCGAACATCGGCAACGACGCTGCAATTTTCGAAGCCGTGCACGGCTCAGCTCCTGACATTGCCGGAAAGAACGTCGCCAATCCCACTGCCATCATTCTGAGCGCGGCCATGATGCTGCGTCATATCGGACAGGGTAAAGCGGCTCACGAAATCGAGCAGGCAGTCCTGGTGACGCTCGAGAGCGGCGTACGCAGTGGCGACATGGCCGGCACTGCGACTCCGTCATCTACGACGGAGTTTACAGACGCTGTCATCGCAAACCTCGGAAAGGACTCCACATCAGCAGGAGCAACTGACTTCCGCGCGATGAAAATTCCTGAATCATCCACCGATGTTCAGGCGGTGCCGACGACAAGCCGCAAGGTCGTTGGCGTCGATGTTTTCATAGAAAGCAGCATGCAGCCGGACGAGCTCGCGGCAGACTTGAACGAAATGTGCGCCGGCACAACGCTGTCGCTCAGGATGATCGGCAATCGCGGAAACACGGTTTTCCCCGCGCGCGACACCAGCACTGTCACGCTCGTTGACCAGTACCGCTGCCGGTTCATGAAGAACGATCCCGTGGAAAGCCTCTCCAACGCGGAACTGCTTTCGCTGCTCACGCGTGTTGGCGAGACCCACATCTGGATGCACGTCGAGAAGCTCCAGGAATTCGACGGTGAGAACGCCTTCAGCAAGGCCCAGAAGTAACGGCGACCTCAGCGGGCAATTCGGTGTAGTAAACGGGCATCTTCAGAAACCATCAACTCCATCTCCAAACCATGCCACGCCGACTCCGGTCAGTTCCGCTGCTTGTCTCGACGCTGTTCGCGCTGTCGCCGGCCGCGGCATCTGCGCAGGCTCCGCTTCCGCTGAAGCACACGGGCAAGCCCACACAGACCGCTATTACGCCAGCCGACGCAATGACCCGGCTGTACATCTTTGCCGACGATTCCATGCTTGGCCGCGATGCCGCCGGCACTGGTGGCGTGAAGGGAACTGCCTACATCGAGCGCGAAGTTCGCAAGCTCGGCCTCGTTCCCGCTGGCGACAACGGAACCTTCTTTCAGAACATTCCGCTCTTCACCAGAACTCTTGACATCTCGTCATCGCTTGCCGGCGACAGCGAAAAGCTCGTCACCCCTACGGACTACCTGCCAATTCATCCGGAGGGTAAGCCGCGACCCCTCGACGGCGCGCAGGTGATTTACGCGGGTAACACTGCCGACGCGGCTTCAATGATCTCAGCCGATCGAACCGCGGGCAAAGTGGTAGCAATCAGCGGTTCGTCGTCTGGAATCTCGCGAAAGTATCCGGCGGCTGCGGCGTTCATCCTCATCCGGCCCGACGCCGCCATGTCGCAGGCCCGCCGCTTCGCTCTCGCTCCCTCCACGCAGATGAGAAGCGCCGGAGACTCTGTCCTCGCGCCCCTCACGCTAATCGTACCCGTCTCCAGCGCCGCCAAGCTCCTGGGCGTAGCTGTCGACAACGCCCGTCCTGGAACACTCGGACGAACGCTTCACGGAGAAGTCCGCTTTACCCAGGAAGATGCGCCCGCTCGCAACGTGGTGGCGATACTTCCCGGCAGCGACGCCAAACTGAAAAACGAATATGTCGCGATCGGCGCGCATAACGATCACCTCGGCCTTCGCTCACAGGGGCCGGTAGATACCGATTCCCTGCGCGCATTCAACGAAATGGCGGCGAAGATATACATCGCGCGGACAGGGGAAATTCCGGGATTCCCCGGCGGTGGACTGATGCCCGATGAGCGCGCGCGCATCGTCGTCAACGTTGACAGCCTGCACCGCATTCGCCCCCTTCGCCGTGATTCAGTCTACAACGGCGCCGACGACGATGGCTCGGGATCGGTAGGCGTGCTCGAGATAGCCGAAAGATTTGCCGGCGCGAAGACACGGCCAAAGCGTTCGCTGCTCTTCGTCTGGCATACTGGGGAGGAGCTCGGCCTGTACGGATCAGAATACTTCACCGACCATCCGACAGTACCGCGCGAATCGATCGTCGCACAGCTCAATATCGACATGATTGGACGCGGCGAAGCGACAGACCTTCCTAGCGGCGGTCCCGACTACTTACAGCTGCTCGGCTCGCGTCGCCTCTCAACCGAGTTCGGAGATCTCGTTGAAACTGTAAACAAGGGCAACAAGACTCCGTTTCGTCTCGACTACACATTCGACGCCACCGGTCACCCGGAGCAGTACTACTGCCGCAGCGATCACTACGAGTACGCACGGTACGGCATCCCTATCGTATTCATGAGCACGGGTGGCCACGTCGACTACCATCAGGTGACGGACGAGCCGCAGTACATCAACTACGCCCACCTCGCAAAAGTGGCGACCTTCGTTGCAGATCTTGCAGATCGGGTTGGCAATCTCGATCATCGTCTCGTGGTGGACAAACAGAAGCCCGATCCACGCGGGCAGTGCGTGCAGTAACACGTCAAGACTGGCGCCCGGGTAACCGGGCGCCATTTTTTATTCATTCATTCCGGAGACACATTGTCATCTAGCAACGTTTATGACCGTCGCACGTTCATGTCGTACTTCGCGGGTATCGGGCTCGGCACCACGCTCCTGCCCGGCGTGCTCTGGGCAAAGGTTTCGAATGGCGAGGACATAACAAACGCGACAATAGCTGCGGCCGAGGAACTTGCAGGCCTCAAGTTCGACGACGCCGAGCGCACGATGATGGTCGATGGGCTGAAGCAGCAGGAGGGCCGGCTTGAAGCGCTGCACAAGGTTGCGATGCCGAACTCCGTATCGCCCGCCATTGTCTTCGACCCGGTTCCGTCGGGGATGGTTGTTCCGCGCGTTGCAAAACGCGCAATGATGCGTACGCCCGTCGCTGCCCGCGCGCTTCCGGCTACAGACGAGGAGATCGCGTTTCTGCCGGTAACCGAGTTGTCAGAGCTCATTCGCCGGAGGAAGCTGACGTCCACGCGCCTCACAGGCATCTACCTCGACCGGCTCAAGAAATACGATCCCATATTGCACTGCGTCATCACTCTCACCGAAGACCGCGCGCGTGCACAGGCAAAGGCGGCAGACATGGAGATTGCCGCCGGCAAGTATCGCGGCCCGCTGCATGGTATTCCCTGGGGCGCCAAGGATCTGCTCGCCGTGAAGGGTTACAAGACGACTTGGGGCGCAGGTCCGTACAAGAACCAGGTGATCGATGAGGATGCAACTGTCGTGCAGCGTCTCGACGCAGCCGGAGCAGTGCTCGTAGCGAAACTCACGCTCGGTGAACTCGCGCAGGGCGATATCTGGTACGGCGCAAAGACACGCAATCCATGGAAAGTCGACCAGGGTTCCAGCGGCTCGTCGGCCGGCCCGGCATCTGCAACCGCCGGCGGACTCGTCGCATTCTCCATCGGGAGCGAGACGCTCGGCTCCATCTCGTCGCCTTCAACCGTATGCGGTACCACAGGGCTGCGACCGACATACGGCAGAGTTCCCAAGACAGGCGCTATGGCGCTCTCATGGACAATGGACAAGCTGGGCCCGATTTGCAGAAGCGTAGAAGACTGCGCGCTTGTTCTGGACGCGATCCACGGCCCCGACGGTCATGATCGAAGCGCGATTCCCGCGTCGTTCAACTGGGACGCGACGTTGTCACCCAGGCGAGTCAGAGTTGGTTACATCAAGAGCGCGTTCGACATGCCGATGATGGATCCGAAAGACGACAAGAGAACGCTGCATGGATCGAAGCAGTGGGATGATGCCGCCATCAACAAGCTCCGCAGCATGGGAATAGATCTCATTCCGGTTGAGCTTCCGGATCTGCCTTACGATGCAATGCGAATCATCCTCACGGCTGAGGCCGCTGCGGCCTTTGACGATCTGACGCGATCAAACCGTGACTCGGAGCTGGTACAGCAGGGTCGCTTCGACTGGGCCAACACTTTCCGGACGGCGCGATTCATTCCGGCGGTCGATTACATCAATGCCAACCGTCTGCGCATGACCGCCATCGAGGCGTGGAACGATCTGATGAAGAAAATCGACGTGATCGTCACGCCGACGAGCGCATCAAACCTCGCCCAACTTGTCGCAACTAATCTCACGGGTCATCCGGCTGTAATTCTTCCCAATGGTTTCCGACCCGATGGCACGCCGGTGTCGCTCACCTTCCTGGGCGGGCTTTTCGACGAGGCAAGGTTGCTGGCGGTTGCCACGGCATACCAGAAGGCCACCGGATTCCACAATGTTCATCCGGCGATTCCCACCACTCCCGTGAACTGAGCTGTGCGAGTCGAGCCGATAACACTGGAGGGAGAGAGCATCTCTCTTCAGCCGATGCTGTCGGCTCACCTCGACGGTCTTGCAGCGGCAGGAGCTTTCGACGAGCTCTGGAAGTGGACCCAGGCGCTGGCGAAC
>JBKJNN010000092.1:0-3379 GCA_046593625.1 Gemmatimonadaceae bacterium
CGACCGCCCTTCCGCGCGGCCTTGCCGTCCTCGATCATCTGATCGAACGCGGCCTTCGCATCCTTCATCAGCGCTGCGTGAACCGCGCGCCTTTCCTTCTCCGACCGCTTTTTCTCCGCCTGATAAATTGCCTGCGGAGTCTTGGGTTTCGCCTTCGTCATATAGACTGCACCGCCCCTATCACGTAGTTCACATGCTTCGAGCGCCCCGCCGGCAGTCGCCGCGCGGAGCGCTTTTTCGTACTTCCAATATAACCGATCCCGCTACGATCCGTGAGCGCGGTCGGGCTGCTCAACCCTCCTGATCGGCTCGTCGCCCGGGCGGGGGAAAACTTCCCCCATCTCTTCGCTCACTGTCCCAGCCCTCGCAGCCACAGTGTCCCGCAACGGGGTTTCCGGCAGAAGCCACACGAGTAGAAATCCCGCGAGCCCAATAACCGCCGCCACCAGGAAGAGCGTATTCAATGACTCGGTGAATCCAGCCACATACAGCTGGCGCACTGGCGCCTCCAGTGCGGCAATCGCCCGCGGGCTCACATTCGCTCCATCCCCCGCCGCCCCTGCAACTGACGCCGGCAGCGTCCGCGCAAGATTGTCATGCAGTCGCGACGCGAAAATGGAGCCGAGCACCGCCGTACCCACCGAGCCACCAATCAGCCGAAATAGTGTCGCTCCCGACGTAGCAACACCGAGGTCACTGTAGTCCACTGCATTCTGGGCCGCGAGCACGAGCACCTGCATCACCATTCCCAACCCGAGTCCCAGCGTCATCATAAGAAGGGCAGTCGTCATGAGTGACGTGTCAGGCGTCATGCGCGAGAGCATGAACAGCCCCACTACCATCACCGCCGTCCCGACGATCGGAAAGTGCCTGTACTTCCCGCTCCTGCTGATGACCTGCCCCGAAATGATCGACGACACGAGCATACCCGCCATCATCGGAATCATCCTCAGTCCGGATTCAGTCGGACTGTCACCCTTCACCACCTGGAGAAAGAGCGGCAGATACGTCACCGATCCAAACAGCGCGAAGCCGACGATCAATCCGACGAACACAGATACCGAGAACGTCCGGTTTTTGAACAGCCTGAGCGGAAGCACCGGTTCGCTCGCTCGCTGCTCCACTATCAGAAACGCTCCAACAGAGAGGACCACGAGTGCAATCAACCCAAGCATGAAGGGCGATGTCCATGGATACGTCAGCCCACCCAGGTCTGTCGCCACAACGGTTCCACTGAGGGCAATCGCGAGGAGCGCCGCACCCATATAATCGATGGCATGCGTCACGCGCTTGCTAACCCCCGGCAACACCACAGCAATAACCGCGATGGCAAGAAATCCCAGCGGGATGTTGATGAAAAAAATCCAGCGCCATGACAGGTGCGTCGTGAAGTAGCCGCCGATGAGCGGACCCGCGACGCTCGCGAGACCGAACACGCCACCAAACAACCCCTGATATTTTCCGCGTTCCCGCGGCGTCACGATGTCGCCGACAATCGCCTGCGTAGTCACCATCAGGCCACCACCGCCGAGACCCTGAATTGCGCGAAAGGCGATGAGCTGTGTCATGCCTCTCGCAAATCCGCACAGCGCGGAGCCGATGAGGAAAATCACGATCGCTACCTGAACGACTTTCTTTCGCCCATACAGGTCGCCGAGCTTTCCGTACAGCGGAGTGACGACCGTCTGCGCGAGCAGGTATGCGGTAACCACCCATGACAGTCGCGTGAGTCCGCCCATCTCGCCGACAATCGTTGGCAGCGCCGTCGCCACGATGGTCGAGTCGAGGGCGGCAAGCAGCAGCACCAGCAGAAGTCCGCCGATGACAAGCCTCACCTGCTGCTGAGTGAGAGCTGGAGGGGCTGACTGGATTGTGGGGACTGTCACGGATTCATACGGAGTTTGGGCGGCGACTGGACTTCAGTGTCAACGTAATTGGACCGCAGGAAACTAGCACCGCCCTGACAAAGGTCAGACCCGCCTCAGCTCCGGAACCTTCCAGAAAGCAAACGCCGCATAGATGAGCATCATGACGGCTCCCGAACCAATCGCCCACTGGACGCTGGTATAGTGCGCCACAGTTCCTCCAATCAGCGACCCAATCGGAGTGAAACCGACATAGACGAACACGTAAGCTGCCATTACCCTGCCGCGCAGCTCGTCAGGCACCACGCTTTGCAAAATTCCGTTGGCAAGCGCGCCGTTGATCAGCATCGTCAGCCCGAGAAAGAACAGCACTCCCGCGGCAACCCAAATGTCGTCCACCAGCGAAAAGAGCAGCAGCATCACCGCAAACGAAAACGTAGATGCGGTGAACAACCTTCCGCGCCGCACACGCGCGCTGAGCGCCGCCAGAATCACCGCGCCGCAGACCGCCCCAATTCCTACAAAGGTTACCAGAAGCCCATATCCACTGGCATCGGTGTGGATTACTTCCCTGGCAATGACGGGCATCAGCGTCAGATACTGAAATCCGAAAATCGAGAACACGGCTATGACACCCATGAGTCCCGTCACTTCCCTCCGCGACCGGATGTACGCAATACCCTGACGGAACTCGCTGAGCGGCCGGCCCGCGCCAGCGGCACGGACAAACTTCGGAAGCTTGATTGCGACAAGACATCCAATGACAGCGGTGTAGCTCAGCGCGTTGATTCCAAAACACCACGCCAGCCCCGCTCCTGCAATTACCGCTGCCGCGAGTGATGGGCCAATGATGCGCGCCAGATTGAAGCCGCCGGAATTGAGCGCGACCGCATCCACAATGTCCTCACGCCCTACCAGCTCCACGATCAGCGCCTGGCGCGCTGGAATCTCGACGGCACTTATCAATCCGTTGATGGCGGCGAGTGTCACCAGCAGCGGAATGTTGATCCTGCCGGTCCACACTGCCCACCACAGCACCCCCGCTTCGAGCGCCAGCAGCGTCTGGGCGATGGTGACAATCCGGAGCTTGTCCAGGCGATCGACCAGGACGCCAGCATATAAGGAGAAAAGCAGAACGGGAAGCGTTCCGGCTGCGCTCACCACTCCCACAACAAGCGCGCTGTCCGACAGTTGAAGAGCGAGCCACCCCTGCCCCACCTGCTGCATCCACGTGCCGACGAGCGACACTGTCTGGCCAATCCAGAAGAGCCGGAAATTCCGGTGAACCTGAAGAACGCGAAACGGATTCAAGGATGACATCGTCGGTTACCTCAACATAAAGCATCCCGGCCCGTCTGCCCGCGACCCGCCTCGTGACATCGGGTTATTATTTCGTCATGCGGTCGCACACCTATTCCAAGTTCAGCCCGGAAATGGCTGACGCGGTTGACCTCCAGGCGCTCCTCGGAAAACTCGCCGACTTTCTTCTCCAGTCAGGCTTCGCGGGCGGTGAA
>JBKJNN010000010.1:0-16215 GCA_046593625.1 Gemmatimonadaceae bacterium
CGCTCCGAGATGCTTTCACGTACCAGCACTTCGGCGCGCTCGAGATCGGTGGTTGATCCTGTATTGCGTGACCGCGTAAAGAGGAGCCCGGCAAGTGTAAAGCGGTCAAGTGCGCTCGCTGGATCCTCCATAGAGCGCCTTGTATAGAACTCAATGTCCTGGTCCCGCACTTCGGACTCGTTGTACGGAGCAGTGGAGAGCGCAACCAGCGGCGAGGCTACCATGGAAGTGGAGCCGCCTGGCTGGCGAATGACCAGGCCAGTTGTTATTGCCGCTAATGCGACCGCGAGACCGATGCCGATGATGATTGTCCGGCTGTTTTCACGTCGGAACATTGAATGACCGGTGGAGACAGAAACTGGGGAGATCCAGACGAGTCTCGTTACGTAAGGTCAGCACGGCCGCCTTTCGTAACGAGGTCGCCGCGGAATTATAGCGTTGGTGCTGCCAGGTACGGGAACGTTCTCATGAAAGCCTTGTCGTTCGTATTCACGTTATCCGTGCAGAGCGGGAGCTCGAAATTGTTGCAGTAAGCTCCCTCTGCGACAATGATCTTTCCGAAGATCGCCGACAGGCCTGCATCGACTACGTCATCCGAAAGATTCCGGCCGCCCCAGCCGTTTGCGAGGGCCCACGAAAGCCAGCCCGATGTGGCCGGGTTTCGCGAAGACTCGACGATCAGCATGTCTGGGTAAAGTACCGCGCCGAGTGTGTTTGCGACCGCCGGCTGTCCGCTCCTGAACGCATTGACGAATGCTGCCGTCTGCGGCAGGAACGTCGACGTGTTGTATGGCTGAGTCCGATTATAAGCATCGTGATTCGCCTTTACGATCGTGACTTCACTGATGAGCGGATTGCCGAGGAACTCGACCTGCTCATAGACAGTATTGTCATCGCCTTCATCGTCGTCGAGGTCGTCGCCGCCCTTTCCGTTGTTCACCGACTGGCCATAGCCGAGGCCGGCGATGTCCTTCTGTGGTGAGTCGCTGCATGCGCCAACTGCGAACAGAGCGGCGAATGCCATCGTGAGTATCGCAGCGTGCTTTGCGCGCGCGGCAGAAATTTTCTTCTCCAACATGTGTGTGAACTCCTGAATCGTGGTTGAATTATTGGAAGGAATCGTCAACTCAGTTGCGAGCGCGACTGGTTGTGGCCCACACACCATAGCGGCCGCTGGTCGCGGAATTCGCGATCATTGAGGTCGGCAGCTCGATTACGATGGCCATGTCATTGATGCCGCGGAGGAAGTCAACTGCCTGGCCGGCAGGACGAAACGTCAGCGGTCCCTGCTGAATTGTCGACAGCGGTCCGTTTTCCGGCTTGCGATCAGGAAGGATGCGGAAGAACTGCTCGAGATCGATGAAGAACGGGTCATCCCGCGGGCCTGCGAACAGCTTGATTCCGTCAGACTCGATCACGGTGTTGGTGTAACCCTTGATCTTCTTGCCGCCAACGAGGGTGTTCATTGTGCCGACACTGTTTGGCGCCATGGGTCCACGAAGCGTGACCTTCTGCTTGCCCGCTTTTCCGGTGAACGTGAGCTGGAAGACGAGATCTTCACGCGCATCACCCGTATTGTCGATCTTGATCTGATACAGCTCCTGATCCTTGGTGCCAAACGTAAAGCTCGGCGTCTGAGCAGGCGTGATGGGCGAACTGGTGCCGAGCACGAGCACTGTGCGGGAAGAATTTCCCGGCGCCGGGAACGCGTAAACGTCGTTGACGTCGAAGCGCGGCGATAACTCTACGAGCGGTGTGTCCTGATGGTCAGAAGCCATCACAGCACGAACTGCGATGACTGAGCCGACCGTAACTGCTACGGCGGCGAGTGCCAGGAGTGGCACCCGTTGGTGAATCCATTTCTGCATTTGCTGCTCCAGGGTGGGAGGACAGACGATCATTTCCGCCTAGGCGGTTGTCTCGTTCTACGTCAGCGCCCTGGTATTGGATGTACCGATCAAATGTTCACTGCAATCACTGAATTCTGCACCGCGTCGATGCATGCAATGCGAGCGAATCTGCCCAGTCGAATCCGTCATCGTGAAGCCGGTCACGGTCGCTGGCGTTGGTCTGGATCGCAACACTGACTCCTGTCTTTTCATACCATCGGATCCAGCTGACATAGCCGGGCATGTAGCCGCTATGGCCGAACGTTTTTCCCAGCGCACCGGAATCAACGTGGATGCCCATTCCCCGCCACTTTGAAGCAGTGTCAGGAGTTCCTGGCGGACGGGCGACAGCCATCGGCCAAAGAGAGTCGGGAAAAGCCTCACCGCGACGAAACGCAGCCATCCACCGCGCGAGATCGCGCGGCGTCGAGGCGAAGCCGCCACCTCCCCACTCGAACTGCGGATTGTAAATCAGTCGGCCGTCACGCTGCATCGCATCCGATCCAAACATGCTGCCTTTTCCATCATATCCATCAACGAGGCGCTCCACCTTCGGGTCGACAGAAGGAGCAGTTTCGTGCAATCCCAGTGGCGACAGCAAGTCACGCTGAATCGAGTGATAGGCTCCCCCTGGCGTGCCACCGTCCAGCACCATCGCAAGCACTACATAGTTCAGGTCGCTATACCTGAAGACTCCCGCATCCTTCCTTTGTGGGGGATTGCGGTTGATTACTCCAAGCCAGTCGGCGGCAGTCCGCTCACGCATCGGCTCGCGGATGAGGGACTCCATGAATGGCCCGTCGTACTCTCCAATACCGCTCGTATGCGTCAGGAGCATTCGCGGCGTAATCCAGTCGAAAGCGGCCACGCCGGTGCCGCTCATGTACCTGCTCACCGGCTGATCCAGCTGCAGACCTCCCGCGCCAACCCGACGGAGAGCCGCCGCCGCAAAGAATGTCTTGCCTACACTGCCGGCAAGAAACCGATCGGCCGGCGACAACGCGTGACCTCCGCTGAGCGATGACACCCCGACAGTCGACGTGACGGGGGCATCCATGAGGGACGGGATTTGAACAGCCGCGCTGATTCCGGGCACCGGATTTCTCAGAAGCATCGCTTCGAGTACCGCATGCAGATCGATACTGAGCGATTCCGCGTCACAGCGCAGACTTGGCTGACGCTTACTCGAACCACCCGCCGAATCGCGAGAGGCACCGGTGCATGCGCTTACGCACACGAGAACCGCAAGACTGATAACAACATCCCGAACCTGCATTCGACACTGTGAGGGCATGACTGGACTTGGGGCTGATTGCGAACGACCATTATTGCGAACGAGAGATATTCCGCCAAATCTGACAGCATCAACACTCAGACCGTTCGAACGTCACGAAACTGGACTTATGAACATCGCACTGTGCGCTGAAGGTGACATCCGCCAACATCCGCTCCCACATCGAGGCAACCCATGCGAACCGCGTTCAACGCTGGACTGTTGCTCACCCTTCTGGCAGCCACCGCGGTTCGCACAGAAGCGCAGAAATCTCCAATTCAGAAAGGCTCCATTCAGATTGGCGGTACCGCCGACATCTCTCACACCGAGCCGGCAGGCGGTGGATCAACTCTCACAATAGCGGAGGCGTTTCCGCGAGCCGGATATTTCGTCGCGAGAGGCCTGGCGGTGAGTCTCAATGGCCGCTTTCGAAAGACGTGGGCAGATGATCAGCCCAACGCTCGGAACCAGGGTTCCACCGAATGGGGCGTCGGGCCTGGCATTTCGTACTACGTGTCCACTCGCTCTCCCAGACTCTATCCATTCATCTCCGCCCGTGCGCTCTACAACAAATCCAGCTCTCACGCCGAGCTGATTCCTTCTGGCACGAAGGTCGAAAGTGGGGTCACAACCAGAGTCTGGCTCGGTTCGCTTGGCGCGCTCTTCATGCTCGCCGATCACGTAGGTCTCACCAGTGAGGCGTTTTATCAAAGGAATGACAATACCGCCAGGATCTCGCCTTCCACTGAAGCAAGCAGCAAGTCAAACACATACGGGCTACAGTGGGGAATCACGGCATTCATCTATTGAGCGCCTCGTTACTCCGGAATACTGCCGCCGACCATCGACCACCCCGTGTCGCAGGTCGCACCCGCGCATTATTATAGGGGGTCAGCCAAAGGGGGTTCTGCCAATGCGTGCAATTTTATTGATCATTGTTGCCGTTGCGCTTTCGGCCGGTTGCGGCGGCGCCGCCCCGGTGGATCCGGGGCCTACCCAGTCCGTGCAGGACGATTTTGCGGGAACCGATGACAGTGGTGCCCTGCACCTGCATCTGGATTTCATCCAGAATGGCCGCACGCTGAGTCTGAAGTCTCCCTGCGACCCTCAGGACTACTGTCGCATCTACCCTTACACCCCCGCCGGACAAACCGAACTCGGCAGCGCCTTCGCGGTTGATGTCAGCTCGGTGACGGGGACGTTTACGGATCCGGGAATCACTTTCACCGCCACGACGACAAACGGAAAGACATTTACCTTCACGGGAACCGTCATTCAGTCAAAGCAGATGATCGGGACGCTCACCGGCCCAACGCATCCCACCTCACGGCTTCAACTCGACCTCCAGTAACGCCCGGTAAGCGACGCTTCAAAAATGAAACTCCAGCGTGTCTTGACCCTGATAGCGTCACTCATTGTTCTTGGAGTGGGCATTTCGTGCAAGGATACCTCGGGTCCGGATGTCATAGACCCTCCGTCGGGAGTGACAGCGGTCCTGGCGTCCCCGACTGCGGCCGTTGTTACCTGGACGGCAAGTCCGCAAGCCGGTCTCGTCACCAGCTATAACATCTTTCGCAATGGGACGAAGATCGCCGACGTTCAAGCCACGACTTACAGAGACGAAGGGCTCGTTGAGCTGATCTCGTACAGTTACACTGTTTCAGCTAACGGACGGAACGGGCTCGTTTCCGCACTGTCGGCAGAGAACGCAGCATCGCTTGTAACACCGCCCGATCTCACCGCCCCGCGCGTGACTGGCAGCACACCCGCCAACTCGGCCGCGCTGGTTCCGCGCGCATCAACGATCAGCATCACATTCAGCGAGCCGATGACTGCATCGTCGCTCAGCAGTACCACCTTCCTGGTAAAAACCGGAACGGGGACAGATATCTCTGGCACCATCAGCTATACGCCAGCGACTCGCACTGCTGTCTTTGCTCCGGCCGCACTTCTCCCGAACGCGGCGACGGTTGCAGTTACGATTACGACGGGTGCACGCGATGCCGCCGGAAATGCACTGGCAGCTCCATTCACGCTGGCGTTCACGACTCGCGACGAGATTCCGCCGACAGTGGTGTCGGTATCACCCGCAAACCTTGCAACAGCCGTATCAGTTGCGACGCCAGTGGTGGTAACCTTCAGCAAGCCGGTGTCTGGTTCCACTATCGCCAGCTCGAGTATCACGCTGCGTGAAACCGGTGGAATCACGGTCGCTGCTGTCGTTGGACTGGACGGAACAAACACCATTGCGACGCTGACGCCGTCTGCTGCACTCCAGAACGGAACGAGTTACACGGTAACTGTGAGCACTGCCGTCACAGGCGTGGCCGGAAATCCCCTGGCTGTCGCATTTACATCCTCGTTCACTACATCCGCCACGACAACTTCGCCACCGCCACCGCCACCGCCACCACCGCCGCCTCCGCCGCCTACTCCGGGAGATGTAACCCCGCCAGGCATCATCTCGTCCGTCCCCGTCAACGCCAGTGCCAACGTGGCAGTTACCTCGCCAATTCGTGTCACCTTCAGCGAAGATGTGATACCAGCAACTGTCAACACTTCGACTTTCACGCTGGCAGTTGGCGGGGTAGCAGTGGCGGGGTCGGTGGGATATGACGCTTCTTCCAGAGCGGCGACATTTTCACCTGCCTCGGGGATTCTCGCCGAGGGGCAGAGCTATGTAGCGACGGTGACGACGGGCGTGAAGGATCTGGCTGGAAACTCGCTCGCGTCCAACTACTTGTTCAGCTTCACCACTGTGGACAATACTCCACCGACGATCATCTCGCGGTCCCCTGCACCCGGTGCCGTCAACGTGCCCGCATCGACGACGATCCAGGTAGGCTTCAGCGAATCGATGACCGCCGCTTCTATTACTGCATCCACCTTCGTTCTTTCTGCTGGCGGAACAGGCGTACCCTCGTTGGTCAGTTATAACGCAGCTACACGCATTGCGACCCTCTCGCCCAATTCGGCACTCACTGCCGGCCAGACTTATACAGTTACGATCACGACAGGCGTTCGCGATGCGAATGGAAACGCCCTCGCATCCGCCGACAGCTTCACATTCACTGTCGCCGGCAGCACGCAGGCGAACATCGGAGGGCTGAGCAGGCCCGGCGACGGCAACTGGAGCGGGAGCACCGGCAGTGTCCACTTCCATATAGTGTTCGCTCAGAGCGGACAGTCGCTTTCACTTGGAACCGAGTGCCCTGGTCCGAGCGGTGATCTCTGCTACACGAACGCGATCAATGCAGAGGGAGCGACTGCAGTTGGCCCGGCATCACCCGGTTTTGTGTGGGTGAATATCCAAAGCATCAGCGGGACGGTTAACGGGACTCAGGCCAACTTCACTGTCACCAATGCCAATGGCCGCACGTTTACCTTCAGCGGCACAGTGACGGGCCCCTACGGAATGACTGGAACGATTTCCGGGCCGACGTTGGCTGCGACATCACTCACATTGACGAGACCGGCTCCCTAGTCAGCTACGGAGCTGGTGCGGGCAGGTTGCCCTTTACCAGAAACTGGCTGCGCGGAAATTCGAACGTATCGCGCTTGAAGTAGTCGCCCTGCGTCATCTCTACCCGGTCACGCGATGCGGTACAGTGCCACGTCTCGAGCATCCTTGGCTTCCCCCGCCCAAATACGGAGAACGCAAACACTCCTACGTTGACACCGCCATCTCTGTCACGGGCAGATGGGTATTGAAACGCCTCGACTCCGGCATGACGCATCTCTGCACCCAATGCCTGGCTGGATTGATAGCTCGCAGGAGATGCAATGGAGCGGCGGTACGTCTCAAACGGAGGAATTGTCAGGTCAATGCCGCGCATTGTGCGGACATTTGCAACAAACGCCGTAAGCGGAGTCGTTATCGTCCCCAGACTCGCGTTCGTTCCCTCGAGAAAAAGAAGCCGGTAGTAGGCCACCTCGGCGAAAGCGGTGTGACGGTCGATCGATCCGTACCAGATACCGCGCTCACGTCTTCCGCCAAATCGCGACCCGTGACGCAGCGGCGGGTAGCGGAATGGCGTGAACAGAAGATAGTGGAGACTGCCTCCGGTCGGTTCTGGTGGCTTCACGCCATCGATCATCTCTTCAAGAAGTGCCTGTTCCTCCGCCGAGTCGACGAGTTTGCGCGTAGAGACATGGTGTTGCGCTTCGACAACTCGCCACGGCGAAACCTTGAGAGGCCGAAGCCTAGAGGCGCCCGCGCATCGCGTCCAGATACTGGATGACATCGACGAGACCCTCCACCGTCCGGATTCGGTCAGCCGGAACGCCACCGACATGGTCGTTCATCGCATGCAGCCACGCGCGGGACTTGTCGTCATCGCCTCCCGTCAGAGCATCGAGCGAGCGGTAGAGTCTCACGAACAGCAGCGCAAGTTCGCCTTCTTTTTTTTCGGGATCGACACCCCGCCCGCTTTTGATGCGGGAGACAGACGCCTCGCTGGTTCCGATGATCTCCGCGAGGTACCTGCTCCGAATTCCCAGACGCTCGGCCGCCGAAAGGGCGGCTTTACCGAGGACTTTTCCGGGGGCATCGCCAGGGAGCGATCGGGAGAGAATGGGAGACGTCATTTCATATGCAAATTATTTACTTATTATTTCATTTGCAAGATGGGCGGTACATTCGCATGCTGGCGCCCGCGGATTCAGATTTGTCAGCTCGGCATTGCAGGACATTGAACACTGTCCCATTCGAGGAGAATGAACATGAGAGCTGTCACCGTTGCATCTGCTACGTACACACTGTTGGCCGCAGCTTCGATGCAGGCCCAGACCCCAGCAGCCCCGCCCCAGCAACCTATGGGGTTTTTCATCACGAGCATCGGGTCGGGCGATGGTGCGAAGCTCGGCGGGCTCGCTGGCGCGGACAAACATTGTCAGGAACTCGCCAGGTCTGCCGGCGCCGGCAGCCGCACATGGCACGCATACCTCAGCTCTACAGCCGCTACAGGCCAGGCGCCCGTCAATGCGCGCGATCGCATCGGGGCCGGCCCATGGTATAACGCCAAGGGCGCGCTTATCGCCTGGAATGTCGCCGACCTGCACGGAGACGTCCATCGCGACCGCAACAGCGTCAACAAGGAGTTCGCGCTGAACGAGAAAGGGCTGCCCGTAAACGGCCGGGGAGATACACCCAACCAGCACGATATTCTCACCGGGTCAGACTCGTTTGGACGGGCGCTGCTCGGAAGTGCCGCGACAACTACGTGCGAAAACTGGACGAGCAACGGCGCCGGAAGCAGCATGGTCGGACATCATGATCGTTCGGGCGGCGGGAACTCATCATGGAACTCGGCGCACGCGTCTCGGGGCTGCGGCCAGGCAGAGCTTGTCGCTACAGGCGGAGCAGGTCTCTTCTACTGCTTCGCGATATAGTCGCGTTGAATTCAGTCAAGTGCGCGGATGGCACTGATAACCATATCCGCGTGTGATAGAGGCAAGTGAGGTCCAATCGGAAGACTGAGCACCGTTGCTGACAGTTCGTCGGCAACGGGCAGCGATTCCCGTCCCCCTGCATACGCCTCGGAGCGGTGCGGGGGCACAGGATAATGGATCAGCGTCCCAATCCCATCGCGGTCCAACCGTTCCTTTAGAGCGTCACGCTCAGGATGTCTGACCACGAACAGATGCCATACAGGTTCCGCCCAGACGGGAGTGAACGGAAGGATCAGGGCAGAAGCACCCGAGTCCCTGCCACCGTCATCCACAAGCGACGCCATGTAACGCGCCGCGACGGCGCGACGACGCTCATTCCAATCATCGAGCCGGTTGAGCCTCGCCCTCAGGAACGCTGCCTGAAGTTCATCTAACCGGGAATTGCTTCCCTTTTCTTCGTAGAAGTATTTCTTCCTCGAGCCATAGTTGCGAAGCGTGCGCAGGCGCTCCGCAAGAACTGAATCGTTGGTCGTAACTGCGCCGGCGTCGCCGAAGGCTCCAAGATTCTTTGCGGGATAGAAACTCGTTCCGGCAGCATCGCCCAGGGACCCTGTAACACGACCCTTGTAGCGCGCACCATGCGCCTGCGCGTTGTCCTCGATCACCTTCAGTCCACGCCGCGCCGCAATCTCGTTGATGGAATCCATATCAGCCGGCTGGCCATAAAGATGGACCGGCATTATTGCGCGGGTCCGCGGCGTGATCGCGTCCTCGATTCGATCCGGATCCAGATTGAATGTCCGGATATCGGTTTCCACGGCAACTGGAGTTGCACCCGCCGCCGAGACGGCGAGCCAGCTTGCGATGAAGGTGTGCGAGGGCACTATCACTTCGTCCCCCGGGCCGATTCCGTAGGCACGAATGATCAGATGAAGTGCATCCAGACCATTGGCCACCCCCACGCAATGCTTCACATCGCAGTACCTGGCAAACTCCTGCTCGAAGCCATCGAGCTCCGCCCCCAGCAGGAACGACCCCGAATCCATCACGCGGTGATATGCAGCATCGAGATCGGGACGAAGCTCTCCGTACACTTTCCCCAGATCGAGAAACGGAACCCTCATGGCTTGAGGTTTATTCCCTTGAGGAAATCTTCGTATTCGTGATAGTAGTCTGACTCGTCATAAAACTCAGACGCCAGCACCATGCATACCGAACCAGAGGAAAAATTGTCCAGCTCTCGCCAGATGCCCGGACACACATAGAGCCCGTGATAGGAACGATTGAGGTGAAAAGGTTTTTTCCTCACTCCGTCATCGAGCACGATGTCAAAGCTACCGGACATGGCGATGATCACCTGATGGAGCTTCTTGTGCGCATGCCCTCCACGGTCGGCACCGCCAGGCACGTCATACAGGTAATAAACCCGTTGAATGGCAAATGGAACGTGGCGCCCTGCCTCGATAAAAGTCAGGTTGCCACGCGGGTCGGCAATCTTCGGCAAGTCGATTACCCTGCACGTATCAAGCGACATCCGCTCCTCGGTGGATGATGGTGTAATCGCTACTACTCCTTTACCGCCGCAAGAAGTTTCTCAATCATCCCATCCAGCGACCCGCGATGCCAGTGCCACACGAGCACAAGGTCGTGATCAGGATCAACCCAGATGGTATTTGACCCGTTTCCAAGTGCCGCATAGCTCGACGCCGGAGCACTCGGCCATTGCTTCCTCTGTGTGTTGAGCCACCAGAGATATCCGTAATCTGGCCCGTGTTCACTCGGCGTCACTGCGTCTCGAAACCACTTCTCTGATACGATCTGCCTGCCGCCCCAATTGCCGCGATTCAATGCAAGCAGACCGAACCGCGCCATGTCCTCGGAGTTGATCCAGAGGCCGCCGCCCCATCTCGTACCGCCACTCACCGATCCAACAGTGCGACCACCTATATCGACCTGCGAATTGCTGTACGGAACCCAGCGCCAGTCAGACGATGCACCAATCGGGTCCATGATGCCAGACTTCAGCACTTCCGGAAGCGGCGCATTGAACAGACGCAGTAGAGAAAGCGAGAAGCGATTTATTCGCGCATCGTTGTACTCGTAAAACTCGCCCGGCGATTGAATTGGCCGCGGCTTTCGCTCTCCCGCACCGAACTCAGCTGCCCCAACAAAGTCCGAATTCTTTCCCCAGATGCTTCCTTCCCACTCGCTTTCCTGCTGAAGATGATTCTTCCATGTTATCGGCCGGTTGTGCGGAGAGTCATAGCCACCATCCCTGACATAGCTCGCGACTGGATCTGTCACGTTCCTGATGAGGCCACGATCGACTGCCAG
This sequence comes from Gemmatimonadaceae bacterium, assembly GCA_046593625.1. Taxonomy (GTDB): domain Bacteria; phylum Gemmatimonadota; class Gemmatimonadetes; order Gemmatimonadales; family Gemmatimonadaceae; genus UBA4720. The sequence continues at coordinate 10,888 of JBKJNN010000010.1, forward strand.
CCCGGCAACCGTTGACAGAAAACTCTTGGCGACGCTGTACACAGGGTCGCTCGCCTTGATATCCCCGAACGTCGCCACAACATAGCCATGACGTATCACCATCCCGCTGGTTCGCGCGCGACTCTCAGGCAACGGTCCAAGTGGCCGCCCGAAGGTTCGTACCTGGTCGCGCCTGAAATCCCACGTACTCTCACGACTCAGCGCGAACTCTATCGCCTCGGCGAGTTTCACCGAGTCCATGCCTGCTTCGGACGGTGAAATGCGCTTCCACTCCCCGCGCGGTGGGAAGTAGCTGGCCTTTGGCGGTGCCTGAAACGAAGCCGCACAACCCGAGAGCAGCAGTTGCGCGGCACAGTACAGCAGTACTGAACGGCGTGAATGAATCATGAATCTCAAATGTGAATCTCCGGCGTGTCTTACATGGCCTGCACGATTCCCCTGTATCTCGGAGTGTCGCGAATCGAATCGAGATCGCTGTCGTGCTCGAGCCAGTTCTTGTCGCCCCAGCCCTTCTCAACCGCGTGGTCCAGCGCATTCAACGCTTCGTCCTGCATGCCGAGCTGCGCGTAGGTGCAGCAGACGTTGTACAGAAGCATCGGGTCGTCGGGGTCAACCTGCATCGCCCGCTCCGCGAACTCCACAGCGCGATCCCTGTCCGAGATGATGGCATTTGCGACAGCTCCTAGGATACAGGCCCGCGGATCGTCCGGGTTCAACGACAGGTGCACGTCAATGAGCTTTACCTGTCGTCGATATGACGCCATAGCCTCGTCGCGCTTCCCGAGGGCGATCAGGGCCTGGCCGAGAAATCCGAGCGTCTGGTAGTCTTCAGGCCGCAGCGCCGCAGCTCGCTCGAACAGTTTTGCCGCCTCTTCATACTTTCCCTGCGACAGCCGGGAGCGCGCATACCAGTACACTGCGTCAAAGAGCTTCGGGTCCAGCTGCATCGCCGTCTCGAACTCGTTGACCGCTTCGTCGTAACGCTTGCTCATCGATACGGCGAGCCCGCGAGCCACGTGCGCCTCGGCCAGGTCTGGCTCCAGCTCGAGCGCACGGTTGCTCGATATATCTGCCTGTCTGAGGTTGAACTCGCGCGCGTCGAAGTATGTATAGAGCTGGGAGTAACAGTCCGCGACGCCGGCATGAGCACGAGCATACTCGGGATCGATCTCGATTGCCTTGTTGAACATCTGCTTCGCATACTCGAGACTCTTTCTGCGAAGCTGATGGAAGTACTGACGGCCGCGAAGGTAGTAATCATAGGCCTGGACGTTAACGGCCCTCACCTTCTCGATCTGCTTCTTCTCACCCTCGGTGAGGATCACGCGGAGTGCTTTTACAATCGACTGCGAGATGTCGTCCTGAATTGCAAACACGTCCTCCATCTCGCGATCATATCGCTCGGACCAGAGCTGATATCCATCCGCAACGTTCACGAGCTGAGCAGTAATACGGAGGCGATTGCCCATCCTGCGCACGCTTCCATCGAGCACAGTGGACACGTGCAGTTTTTTTCCAACTTCGGCCAGATCCTCATTTTTTCCTTTCAAGGCAAAGGAAACCGTTCTGGATGCCACTCTCAGGGACTGGATTTTCGACAACGCGTTGATGATTTCCTCCGCCATTCCATCCGCGAAGTATTCGTTGTCTGCGTCGTTGCTCATGTTGGCAAAGGGCAGCACCGCCACTGACTTGGCCGAAGAAGTACCCTGCTGAGGAAGTGTCGCCGTATCTGAGGGAGTCGCAGTGGTCCCGGCGCCAAGTGCCTGCGCAAACTGCGCGGCGGTCCTGAAGCGATCGTCCGTGCTGGTGGACATCGCTCGCGAAAGCGCCTTCTCCACCGGTTCAGGAACGCTTGGCCTGATTGTACGAATTGGCTTTGCTATCTCGGTAAAACGCTTGGCCATCACCGCCTGTGCGGTGGGACCGCTGAACGCGCGCTCGCCGCTCAGCATCTCGTATAACACACACCCGAGACTGTACTGGTCGCTGCGGCCGTCGAGATTCGTTTCGCCTGCAGCCTGTTCCGGACTCACGTAGGCCGGAGTCCCCACCATCATCCCGGTTTGCGTCAACGTTTCGCTTCCAGCCGAGCTTACCGCTTTCGCGATTCCGAAGTCCATTACCATCGCTTCGCTTTCGTACAACATCACATTCTCAGGCTTGATGTCCCTGTGAACGATCCCCTGTCGGTGTGCATAATCCAGCGCAGATGCAATTGCCCTGGCATGATGCACCGACTCGTCTACCGGGAGCTGATGATCCCGATCGAGGCGCTCCCGAAGTGACTCGCCCTCCACATAGGGCATGACGTAGTAAAGGAAGCCTGCTGTTTCTCCTGAATCGTGAAGGGGAAGAATGTGCGGATGATTCAGCCGGGCGGCGAGTTTGATCTCCCGGAGAAAACGCTCGGGCCCAAGTGTCGCGGCAAGCTCCGGGTGAAGGACCTTCAGCGCGACAAGTCGCTCGTGCTTGGCGTCCTGGGCGAGATACACCGTCGCCATGCCGCCGCTGCCCAGCTCACGATCGATGGTGTAGTTCTCCGAAAACGCTTCGCGAATTCGTTCAAGTGGCGTGGCCTGCATCACATCGCCCTCGTAATCGCCTGGAATCTCGCGTTCTCTCTGAGACCGTTGAGGTCGGGGTCGTGCTCGAGCCATTCCCTGTGGCCGAAACCGCTATCCACCGCACGCTCGAGACAGGCAATCGCTTCCTCGTGCTTGCCCAGAAGCGAATAGGTGCATGCGACGTTGTAGAGAAGCATTGCATCGTCAGGGTCGATAGCAAGTGATCGTTCGGCGTAGTCCATCGCCTTGTCTGCCTCGCCGAGACTCGCGTAAGTAGCTGCCATGAGATTGGCCGCTCTCGCATCCGAGGGATTGAGGTCCAGCCTGTCTTCCATCAGGCGAATCGAACGTTTGTTGGCGACTCCAGCTTCTTCAGGCATGTGGAGCGCATGGTAGGCCTGCGCCAGAAAGTTTGGTGCCTGGTAATCTTCAGGCCTGAGTGATGCAGCCCGCTCGAACATCTTAACCGCCTCCGGGAATCTTCCTTCCGAAAGCAGCGCCCTGCCGAACCAGTAACTCGCCTCGAACATCTTCGGGTCCAGCTTCATCGCGATCTCAAACTCGGTCTCGGCCTCCCTGAAACGCTTGCTGAGCGACACCGCAAGCCCGCGCGCAACGTGAGACTCGGCCAGATCCGGCTCCAGCTCCAGCGCTTTCGCGCTCGCGGTATCGGCCTGTCGAAGATTTGATTCACGTGCATCGAAGTACATATAGAGCAGCGAGCAGCAATCCGCGATGCCTGCGTATGCCCGAGCATAGTCCGGATCTGCCTCGATCGCGCGGTTGAACATCTGCCGCGCGTATTCAAGACTCTTGCGGTGTATCTGATAGTACTGGCGACCCCGCAGGTAATAATCGTACGCCTGCACGTTCTCGGCGCGGGCCTTCTCGATCTGCTTTCTCTCGCCTTCGCTCAGTATCACCTTGAGCGCTTTTACGATTGCCTGGGAGATATCGTCCTGAATAGCGAAGACGTCTTCCATCTCCCGGTCGTACCGCTCCGACCAGAGGTTTGATCCGTCCGCGACGTTTACGAGCTGGGCACTGATTCTGAGCTTGTTTCCCATCTTGCGGACGCTGCCTTCGAGGATCGTCGAGACCTTGAGCTTCTTTCCGATCTCGCCGATGTCCTCGTGCTTGCCCTTGAATGCAAATGACGAAGTCCGTGATGCTACACGCAGTGCCTGTACCTTGGTCAGCGCGTTGATGATTTCGTCTGCCATTCCATCAGTGAAGTACTCGTTCTCAGGATCATTGCTCATGTTTGCAAACGGCAACACGGCAACCGACTTCGCGGCAGACACTGCGGTCTTGGGGAGTGTCTGACTTTCTGTGGGTGTGGCGAGACTGGCCGATGCGAGTGCCTGTCCGAACATTGCGGAAGAGCTGAATCTGTCCGAGGCTTCGACCTGCATCGCACGCGACACTGCGCGTTCGACGTTTTCGGGAATTGCACTCCTGAGTGTGCGCAGAGGGGCCGCGGTTTCCGAGAAACGCTTTGCCATGATAGACTGAGGAGACGTGCCGCTGAACGGCCTTTCACCGCAAAGCATTTCGTAGACAACGCAGGCCAGGCTGTACTGATCGCTCCTGCCGTCGAGATTTGTTTCTCCCGCCGCCTGTTCAGGACTTACATAAGCAGGGGTTCCAACCATCATGCCGGTCTGCGTCAGGGTCTCCGATCCCACAGCACTCACTGCTTTTGCAATTCCAAAGTCCATCACCATCGCTTCGCCTTCGTAGATCATCACGTTTTCGGGCTTGATATCCCGATGCACGATATTCTGTCGGTGTGCGTAGTCGAGCGCAGACGCAATAGCGCGACCGTGATGCACCGCTTCTTCCACGGCAAGTTGCTGTTCGCGGTCAAGCCGCTCGCGCAGCGATTCGCCTTCGACGTACGGCATGACGTAATACAACATGCCGTCTGCATCGCCGGAGTCGAACAACGGCAGGATGTGCGGGTGATTTAATCTTGCCGCAAGCCGAATCTCACGAAGAAACCTCTCCGGTCCGAGCGACGCGGCGAGATCGGGATGCAGCACCTTGAGCGCCACCACGCGATCATGCTTCGTGTCCTGGGCCAGGTACACCGTTGCCATCCCGCCTCTTCCGAGCTCTCGATCGACAACGTAGCTCTGCGCGAGTGATTCCCGCAGTCGCGCGACAGGAATAATTCCAGTTTGCATCAGATTGCGTCCACTATTGCCTGATACCGTGGATTCTCACGTAGCGGCCGCAGGTCAGGGTCGTTATCAATCCATTCGCGATGTCCGAAACCCTTGTCCACCGCACGCTCCAGACAGGACATCGCTTCCTCCAGCCGGCCGAGTGTCGCGTATGTACACGCCACATTGTAAAGAAGCATCGGGTCTTCCGGATCGATTGCGAGTGACCGTTCTGCATACCTGATTGCCGGCTCCGTCTCGCCCAGGCACGCATACACTCCGGCCGCGAGATTGGCAGCGCGTGCGTCATCCGGATTGAGTTCAAGACTTCCCTGCATCAGTCGAAGCCCGCGCCTCAATTGCTCCTTGCTCTCTTCCTCTCTGCCGAGCGAGTTGAGCGCCTGCCCGAAGAAGTGCGCCGCTTGGTAGTCTTCGGGCCGCAGCAGCGATGCCTTCTCGAAGATTTTCGCCGCTTCCTCGAAGCGACCTTCGGCCTGAAGCCCCATTCCATACCAGTACGCAGCTTCGAACATCTTGGGCTCGCGCTTCATCGCGGTCTCGAAGGCAACTTCCGCCTCGATGAAATTGTGCGT
>JBKJNN010000073.1:0-12541 GCA_046593625.1 Gemmatimonadaceae bacterium
CCCAATGTCTGATTCGTTCGCAACGCTGCTGGAGTACGACATGCGCAGATCGTCAGACTCGCCGATTGCCGTAGAAACGCGTGAGAATTCCTCGGCCCTTTCACCTGTCCATCCTGCACGCGCCGACACGAGTATTGCGCCATGCTCTGCGAGAGCGGGCTCCCATACTTCAACGGAGCCCTCGTCACCTCCCCGTGATACTTCCCGCAACGCGGCATTACGCCTCGCCAGAGCAGCGCGATAATGCTGAAGCGCACGCAGATACTTCTGAGAAGAAAGCGCCAGCACCAGATCCAGGAATCGCCTCCGCTCGCCCGGAGCACCCGCGATGAGCTGAATGTCTCTCGGCGAAAAATGCACCGATGGCAGAGAGCCGAACGCATCGCTCAACCGCGCCGCCACAGCGCCGTCACGAGTGACCTTCTTCTTCTTTCCGTGAGTCATGAACCCGACGCTCATCTCATGAGTAGTGTCGGACGACATGCTCGACGAAATGTGAAATCCGCGCGCGCCGAAACGAACGAGATCCTGATCCCGCGCGCCGCGCATGCTGCGAAGCACCTGCATGTAATAAATGCTTTCCAGCAGATTCGTCTTGCCCTGGCCGTTCTCTCCCACGATTGCGAGGCCGGCTTCGGGTACCTCGAGATCCAGTTTTTCGAAGTTCCTGAAATCGCGCGCGGAATGATGCCTCAGGCGGACGTGCGGCGGTGTCACTTCCCCCGGAATGCGGGCGCCCGTTTTTCGAGGAACGCGCTCATTCCCTCAGCCATATCCTCTGTCGCAGCAAGCAGGCCAAAATGATTTGCCTCGAGAACGAGACCCTCTTCGAGCGACATCTCGAGCCCGCGGTCCACCGCCTCGATGCACAGCGCAACCGCCAGCGGTCCGTTGGCGAGTATCTGTTTCATCATCTCCATAGCTGCCGCCATCAGCTGATCCGCCTCAACAACCCTGTTCACGATCCCCAGGCGATAAGCCTCGGCAGCATCGACCATCTCAGCAGTGACAAGAAGCTGTATCGCACGCCCTTTTCCAACGAGCCGCGCAAGACGCTGCGTTCCGCCGTAACCCGGGCAGATGCCAAGCTTAACCTCGGGCTGGCCGAACTTTGCCTTGACGGAGGCAATGCGGATGTGGCACGCCAGCGCCAGCTCGCATCCTCCGCCAAGCGCGAAGCCGTTCACCGCGGCAATCACTGGTTTGGGAGAGGTTTCAAACCTGCGGAAGATGTCCTGGCCCCCTCGCGCTCTCGCCTTGGCAATCGTTGGCGTCTGACTCACCAGCTCGGAGATGTCGGCGCCGGCCACAAACGCGCGACCTGCGCCCGTTACAATGAGACCGGCTATATCATCACGCTCACGAACTTCGTCTATTGCGAGCCCCAGCTCCGCAATAGTGGCATCGTTCAGCGCGTTGAGCTTGTCAGGCCTGTTGACCGTCAGCATCGCAATGCGGTCTGCAACTTCCAGGGTAAGGAACTGGTAGGACATTTGCGCGAGTTGAGGTGATAGGTTCGACGCTGTAATGTACGCGCGCACGATTACTTCGCCTACTCGGAGCGGGATGTCAGAGAAATGGATTCGCAGGCAGGGCAGCAAGTCGAGTGGCTTTCGCTACAAAGGGCCGGCAGGATCGGCTCTCCGTGACAAGGCGGCGCTGGAAAGAATCGACTCACTTAGAATTCCTCCCGCGTGGACCGACGTGCACATTGCAGCCAACCCGCGGGCAGCAATCCAGGTCTGGGGGTTTGACGCGCGCGGTCGCAAACAATACCGGTATCACAAGCGCGCGGTTGAGAAGGGGGAGCTGCGAAAGTATTACCGCGTGAGGCAGATGGCGAAGGATCTCCCGCGCGTCAGGAAGACATTGTGGAAGGACGTGAAACGCGACGACTACTCCCGCGAGCGAATCTGCGCCGGTGTCGTCCTTCTCATCTCACAGGCTTGGTTCCGTGTCGGCAGTGACCGATACGAAAAAGAGAACAACTCCTTCGGAATCACCACCCTGCGCAAATCTCATGTGAAGAGAGACGGCGATCGAATCGTTTTCGAGTACCGGGGAAAACGCGGAATCAACCACCGCCAGTCGGTTGTGAACGATGCGCTCGTGGAATTCGTCGAAGACCTGATGACCACTCCCGGAAGAAGGCTCTTCCGCTACCAGGAGGGACGGCGCTGGGTCGACCTCGATTCGCGTGAAGTAAATGACTACATCGGCGAGATTGCCGGCTTTCCGTACACCGCCAAGGATTTCAGAACGTGGGGCGGCTCGCTCAGGGCGGCCACGATTCTATCCGACCTCGGAACGTCAGCAAAGAAGACTGCACGCACGAAAAACATACTGATGACAGTCAGGATGGTTGCATCGGAACTCGGCAACACACCCGCGATCTGCCGAAAATCATACGTGCATCCCATCATACTCACTCGCTACCTGAAGAGCGGTGCAACCATCACGGTGCCCGTCCGAAAGAAGGCGGGCGCTTCACTTGCCGCACACACTCCCGAGGAAGTGGCGCTCCTGAATTTCTTGGATGAGCATTTTCCGGAGCGCCGGACCGAACGACGGGGCAACGGAGATTGAGGGACACACCATGAAGCACGTCCTTGCAATCGATGAGGGTACCACGGGAATTACCTGCATGGTGCTATCCGCCGACGGACGCGTCGCCGGCCGCGGATACAGGGAAATCACGCAACACTTTCCTCGGCCGGGATGGGTCGAGCACGATGCAATGGAGATATTCGATCGCACGCTCGAAGCCGGGCGCGAGGCCATTGCCGCGTCGGGTGTCGTACCGGACACGATTGGAATCACCAATCAGCGTGAGACGATTGTCGTCTGGGACAGAGAGACAGGCATTCCGCTATCACGCGCGATAGTGTGGCAGGACCGTCGCACCGCTGAGCGATGCAGGGAGCTCGCGCCGCACGCGGCGTTCGTCACTGCACGTACCGGACTTCCGGTTGATCCCTACTTCTCCGCAACGAAGCTCGCCGTTCTGCTCGCAGGCCCGGCGGCTGAGCGGCTGCGCGCCGGAAAAGCGCTCGCAGGAACCATGGACACCTGGCTCATCTGGAAGCTCACGGGCGGGTCTGTGCACGCAACAGATCCGACCAACGCGTCGCGCACGCTTCTGTACGACATCGGTGAGCGCGCATGGAGCCAGGAGTTGTGCGACCTCTTTGGCGTAGATCGGTCTGTGCTACCAGAGGTTCGCACCTCGAGCGGTGATTTCGGTACTGCCGAGCGCGAACATTTCGGCGCGCCGATTTCAATTCGCGGTGTTGCCGGAGACCAGCAGGCGGCACTATTCGGCCAGGGTTGTTTCACCGCAGGGCAGGGGAAGAACACATATGGCACCGGCGCTTTCCTCCTCCTGAATACGGGGCAGATCCGGCCCGAGCCCGGGAAGGGAATACTCACAACCGTTGCCTGCGATGAGAGCGGAAGTTTTGCGTATGCACTCGAAGGATCAATATTCATCGCTGGCGCGGCGGTACAGTGGCTGCGCGACGGGTTGCAGATCATCCACGACGCCGACGAGACCGAGAACCTTGCACGCGGCCTCGACTCAAACGATGGGGTCTACTTCGTACCCGCACTGACCGGACTCGGCGCGCCGCACTGGCAGCCAGAGGCGCGCGGAACCATCGTTGGATTGACGCGCGGTACCACGCGCGCGCATCTCGCCCGCGCCGCCCTCGAAGCGATGGCGTATGGAACCGCCCAGGTGCTCTCTGCGATGTCAGACCGAAGCGGCGTTGCGTTCGACCGTCTGCGCGTGGATGGTGGTGCCAGTGTCAATAACTGGCTGATGCAGTTTCAGGCCGACATCATTGGAGTGCCCGTCGAACGGCCCGCTATCGTGGAAACAACTGCACTCGGCGCTGCCGGACTTGCGGGAATAGCAGAAGACGTGTGGACTGACGCAGCAGAGTTCCTTTCGGTGCGGAGCTTCACCACGTTCGAGCCAAAGATGGAAAGCGCCGAGCGACAGCGCCTGCTGGATGGCTGGAATCGCGCACTCGGTGCGACTCTGAACTGGGCTGCTGGCGGACAAGCTGAGGTTATACAATGATCGACTTCTCCAGTTGCAGATTGACAGCGTTCGCTATGGTGCTCGTCGGGTTTGGCGCGTGCGCCCCCTCCCCCGTTGCCAGGTCTGCAATGATCGAGCAGCCCATCATGATTGCGGCTATTTACGAGGATTCGGCAGCCCTGGTCACGCCGACTGGACGCATTGAAGGCACTCTCGAAATGCCTGCGGCGCTTACGCCAGTGCCGGTGGTGCTGATCATCGCCGGGTCTGGTCCCACGGATCGAAACGGAAATTCACCGGCGCTGCCTGGTTCCAACAACTCGCTCAAGATGCTCGCAGACGGCTTCGCTGCCCACGGCATTGCGTCGCTTCGGTACGACAAGCGCGGGATTGCCGCCAGTCGGGGCGCGATGACAAAGGAAGAGGATCTTCGCTTCGATAACTACGTAAACGACGCGAGTGCATGGGTTCAGCATCTCCGCGCGGACCACAGGTTCTCGACAGTAACAATCGCTGGTCACAGCGAGGGCTCGCTAATTGGAATGATCTCGGCGCGTGAAGCGGGTGCGGATGCGTTCATTTCGCTCGAGGGGGCTGGGCGCAATGCAAAGGATGTGATTGCCGCCCAACTCGCCGCGCAGCTTCCGGCCGAGGTGGTGGCTCAGGCGAAGCGGACGATGGAAAAGGTGAGTGCTGGCGAAAAGGTGGATTCGATACCTCCTTTCCTCGCCGCCCTCTTTCGGCCAAGCGTGCAGCCGTATCTCGCGTCGTGGTTCAGATTCACACCGAGCGTCGAGATCTCCAGGCTCGCGGTTCCAGTTCTCATCATTCAGGGCTCGACCGACATTCAAACCAGCGACGAAGACGCGAAGCTGCTCGCCGCTGCCCTGCCGAGTTCGAAACTCGTGATGATCGAGGGAATGAATCACGTATTGAAGCCCGCGCCTGCCGCTCGTGCGGAACAGGCTGCGGCATATAGCGATCCCTCCATTCCAGTGGCCCCGCGACTGATCGTCGAAGTCACAGCTTTTGTGAAGGGAGTTACAAGAAGGTCAAGGTGATGATGATGCACCGTTGTCTTCAGTTCGCGGTGTTGCTGGCCGCCATTCCATGTGTTGCGTCAGCCCAGGCCGTCCCTGAAACCCAGCCCGAGGTGAGGCACCATTCGTCAAAACCGGCTGACCTCCCTCTTGGCGCCGACAAGGTGAAGCATTTTTTCATGGCCGGATTTGTTGAGACTATGACGTTTGCGGGGCTCCAGGCGGTGGGTACGGGCCGAGGGCCTGCCCGGGGAGGTGCCATTGCGGCGGCGGCGGCGGTTTCCATTGGCCGCGAGCTGCACGATCGGAAGGCAAAGGGCCTGTTCAGCAAATGGGACCTTGCATGGGATGCCATGGGTGCCGGCGCTGCCATACTATTAATCAACAAAACACAGCGCTGATTCCCCGCGCGCGGCCTATATTCATTCTCGTGAAACCACGCTCAAAATTTCTCCTCGGCGGCCTCCTTGTTCTCGGCACGGCCGGTTACCTCATGGCCAGCTCTATAAGAGACACGGCCGTGTATTATCTCACGCCAGGCGAGCTGTTGGCAAAGACGACTGCCGATCCCACTTTTTTCGAAACCGGAGTGAAGGTTGGCGCCCGGGTTGTCCCGGGTTCGATCCGGCGCAGTCCCGGCGGTCGGGAAACTGCCTTTTCGATGACTGACGGCGCCAAGTCCTACAATGTCGTATACCGCGGAATCACCCCGGACACGTTCACTGATGGAGTTGACGTTGTCGTCGAGGGCCGCCTTGGGCGTGACGGTACCTTCCGCGCTACGACCCTTCTCGCGAAGTGCGCTTCGCGCTACGAAAACGCACCCGACAAGTACAAGGAAACGCCGGGGTATCGCTCGGCGGCTGGCGGCGCGTGATTCTCATTGGTGAACTGTCGCTCTGGGTCGCACTGCTCATGGCGATCTGGGCGACGACTGTTTCGTTTGCGGGGGGTGCCCTCAAGCGAAGCGACCTGACGCGCAGCGGCGAGCGCGCAATCTACGCGACGCTCACCATGGTCATCCTCGCCTCGGCTGGGTTGTGGACCGCGCTGTTTACGCACGACTTCTCCATCAAGTACGTCGCGTCATTCTCCAGCGCGAATTTGCCGAAGATTTACACGCTGACGGCGTTCTGGGCGGGCCAGTCCGGTTCGCTGCTGTTCTGGTGCCTTATCCTTGCGAGTTACGCGGCGCTGGCGGTATATGCAAACCGCGCGCGGAATCGCGCTCTGATGCCGTATGTAACCGGCACGCTCGGCGTTGTACTGGTGTTTTTCCTTGCCACCGTTTGCCTCGGCTCCAATCCTTTCGAGCGACTCGACTGGATTCCGCCAGATGGACGCGGGATGAACCCGCAGCTTCAAAATCCCGGAATGGCGATCCACCCGCCGACGCTTTACCTGGGCTACGTGGGCACGACGATTCCGTTTGCATTTGCAATTGGCGCGCTTATCACCCGGCGTCTCGACTCCGAGTGGTTGACGGCAATCCGAAAGTGGACGCTGATATCATGGTTCTTCAATACTGTCGGTATCATGCTTGGCATGTGGTGGGCATACGTGGAGCTTGGGTGGGGCGGATACTGGGCCTGGGATCCAGTTGAGAACGCATCGCTGCTTCCGTGGCTCGTGAACACAGCTTTCCTGCATTCCATAATGGTGCAGGAAAAGCGCGGGATGTTGAGGAAGTGGAACGTGACGCTGGTGGTTTCAACGTTTCTCCTTTCGATCTTCGGCACGTTCATTACACGCAGCGGCATCATCTCCAGCGTGCACTCGTTTGCTCAATCACCGGTCGGAAACTGGTTCGCCGGGTTCCTGGTGCTGGCGATTATCGTCACTGCGTATCTGGTGACGACGCGGCTCAAGGATCTGGAGGCGAAAGCGAGCTTGGAGAGCATGGTCAGCCGGGAGGCCGCTTTCCTGTATAACAACGTGGTACTCGTCGGCATCGCCTTCTCGGTTTTATGGGGAACGCTGTTCCCGATCATCAGCGAGGCAGTGCGGGGAGAGAAGATTACTGTTGGCCCGCCGTTTTTTAACGCGGTCAATATACCGCTCGGCCTTACACTGTTGTTGCTGACCGGCATTGGACCACTGATTGCCTGGAGACGCGCGTCGCTTGGAAATCTTCAGCGCCAGTTTGCAGGACCCGTCATGGCAGGCCTTGCGACAGGTGTTGCACTGCTGGTCCTGGGAATGCGCGACTTCACTGCCGTTCTCGCGTACACGTTTGCTGCATTCGTTGCTATGACGGTAACCCAGGAATTTTACAAGGGCGTTGGCGCCAGGCGTCGCATGTATGGCGAGTCCGTTTTTCCGGCATTTGCGCGGCTGGTTGCGCGTAACCGCCGTCGCTACGGCGGTTACATCGTGCACATGGGAGTTGTCGTAATCTTTGCGGCCTTTGCGGGTCTGGCGTTCAAGAAGGAAGCTGACGTCACACTCAAGTCCGGAGATTCGAAAGAGCTTACAGATCCATTTGGTCACAAATGGCGTTTTGTCAGCCAGGGCATTTCGCAGTACAACCTTCTGAACAGGCAGGTCACCGCTCTTGCTCTGGATCTCACCAGGGATGGAAAGAGCGCGGGCGTGTTGACGACAGAGAAAAGGCAGCATGTGGACAGCCGTGGCGCGCCGACTTTTGAGCCTTCCACTGAAGTCGGGATAAAAGAGTCGTGGCGCCAGGACGTCTATGTCGTGCTCGCGGGAGTGCTGGAAGATCAGACCGCTGAGATACGGATCACGTTCAATCCGCTGGTGAGATGGGTGTGGCTGGGCGGAGGTCTGATGGCGCTGGGCGGATTGATTGTAATGTGGCCGCAGGCGGAACGGCGTCGTCCCCAGAGCGGTTACGCAGTGGCGATGCCTCCTCAGGAGTTGCCGCCGATAGAGCGCGAGCTGGCTGGCGTTTGATGCAGACGAGAAGGGAATTCGTCGCGGGGATGGCTGGCGCAGGCGTGGCTCTGGCTTTCGGTCGGAGTGCGCACGCACAGCAATCGGATCAGTTCTTCAACGGTCCCATGGAGCAGAACGCCTATCTGCCAGTGAAACTGGCAGCAAGAGCGGGCGCGGCACCGTCGATGACCGACGAGGGGCGGGACGACCTGGAGCACCGCATCAAATGCCAGTGCGGCTGTGTTCTGGATGTATACACCTGCCGCACCACGGATTTTTCATGCAGCGTTTCCCCGGCAATGCACGCCGATGTGATGGGCCTCGTGACAGGCGGATATACCGCATCCGAAATTCTTGCGGCGTTCCAGAGTGTATATGGCGAGCGTGTGCTGATGGCGCCGGTGAAGCAGGGTTTCAATCTTCTCGGCTACGCGATGCCGTTTGCCGTCCTCATCGCCGGTGGAGCGATTGTCGGTGGACTCATCCGCAAGTGGGGCCGGAGGTCGGCAGCGGAGCCACACGCAGCTACGCCACAGTCAGTGGATGCGACGGAAGAAGAGCTGGACGAGCTTGCCGCAGCAGTCAAGGACGACTCGTGAACGCGCTGATCGCAGGGACCGTGCTTGCGCTCGCTGCGCTGTCGTACGTGTTGTATCCGCTGCTGGTGACGAGTGGAGCGCCCGATACTGAGGATGTTCCATCCGGACCGGGATCCTCTGGAAATGCGCGGGATCAGGCGGTGGAAGCTCTGAGGGAGATCGAGTTCGACAGAGAGACGGGTAAACTTTCTGATGCCGATTACGGTTCTCTGAAAGCGTCTTACACGCAGCGCGCCATCACCGCGATGCGTCGCGAATCGGACGGGCCTGTCTGCGGACGATGCGGTCCGAGACCAGAGAGTGATGCGAAGTTCTGTTCGCGATGCGGGATTCGGCTGAGTGGGCTGGTGGGTGCCAACGGCTGAGCCACAGAAAGCACAGATGAAACACAGATGACACCGATTTTAAGAAAGGGGAACGACACTCTTCATTCGAGTGTGGTTCCCCTTTTTCATTCATCTGTGTTTCATCTGTGTCATCTGTGGTTAAGGCAGTTGATCAGAGTTCCAGCGACTCCAGCTTCCGCCTCGCCACTCTCATCGGCCACAACGTCGCAGCACCACAGATGACTCCCGACAATCCGAAGCCAATCCACATCTCCAGAGGGTCTCTCGCCGTTCCGAACGACTTTGCAGCGAGATAGCTGAAGACCGGCCGGGCCTCGAGGGTAATCACGATGCCGATCAGAACAATTGACGCCATCATGAACAGCAGTCCGCCGAATGAAGTTGGAATCTGCGCAGCGTTTTCGGTATCGAATCGCGGGTAGAGCGTGCCAAATCCCATTGCCAGACCGGCAATTGCAAAAGTCATCATCGTGATTGTCAGAACTGAGACGATCATGATGAAGTCAGTGACCTTCATCAGCACTCCGGTGGTGACCACCAGCGCTATCGCGAAGAACAGCAGGGGTATCGTGCCGACCCAGAACTTCGACCACAGCAGGTCTTTCATCGGCAGCGGACTCGAGCGCAGCAACCACATCGTCCGCCCTTCGAGGCTGACGCCGGGAAAGATGAAACGCGCCGCGATCGAGGCGAGCACGAAGCCTGCGAGCACGAGATTCAGGAACGGGATGAGATTCGCAATGAAGAAGGTCACCCCTTCGCCGCGCATTGGAAGAAACTTGATGTTGAAGATGTAGACGACGACGAGCACAGCGAGGAGAATCAGCTGGGACCACTGAGTGGTATCGCGGAAAAACAGGCGGACCTCTTTCATCACCAGCTCGCGCCGCACCAGGCCGAGCGGCTTCAGCGCTTTGGCCAGCGCGCCGGAAAGCATGCTCTTTCGTACCCACCGGTCGCCGCTCTCCTGCGCCTTGGAGAATCCAATCGCGTACAGTGCGCGCTGAAGCGCGGCGCCGATTACAACGAATGCGGCGGCTGTTGACCAGAGAAGGTAGAGAGGCAGCGGATCTGGTTCACCCCTCAGCCAGCTCATCACTCCCGTCTGAACCCACTCACTCGGCAGATACGGCGACGTTGGAGTGCGAAGAATGGAAATGAACTCGATCAGTGAGCGAAACCCTTCAGGCCGCGCCAGTTGCTCCGGTCTCATCAGCCTGAACAGGAGTACCACCCCACCCGCAGAAAGCACGGCGATGACACTCAGAATATCCTTCGTTCGGCGCGCAGGAAAAACATTCACCAGCAGCAGTGTTATCGCGGAGCCGATGACTGTCGGCAGGATTAGAAAGGGAACGAAAGTGGAGAAAACGACGAAGACGAACATCGGGCCGCCGTCGTAGACGACTCCGTACGCGGCGAACAGGGGGACAGCCATGAGGATGACCATCCAGCTCGAGTGTGCGCACGTCTCAACCAGCTTGGCCGCATAGAGGCGCAGCCAGTCAACAGGTCCCGCCGCGAGGATGTCGAGATCCCTCGCAAGGAAGAATGTTGAAAGCGCACTGATAACGTTGGACAGTAGCAGCATCCCGAGGAAACTGATGAGGATGAGACCGAGCAGTTTCCCGGCGAGCAGCGGCCCTATCTCCGGAATTCCACGAAAATAGACCAGCAGGCGATAGAGAATCGCGAAAATGAATCCCCAGAAAGCAAGCCCGAGAAGGGCGAGGACGACGAACCTCCCTCCGGTTCCGCTTTCTTTCTTAGCCGCGCGCGAGCGCATGCTCTGCCACTTCGGCGCAAGCAGGTGAAGGAACGACGGGCCTGCCCCCGCCTCAGGCATCGAGCACGTCCACGAAGGCGCGGGCGGCGTTTTCTCCGGTGAGTTTCAGGAAAATCTGCTCAAGGCCCTCGGCACCCGACGTAGAGTTCGCACGAAGTTCATCCATTGTGCCAAGAGCGCGAATGACTCCACCCTGAATGATCCCGATGCGGTCGCACATGGTCTCCGCCACTTCCAGCGTGTGCGTTGACATCATTATGGTATGACCGCGATGGGTGTATTCGCGAAACAGGTCTTTCAGAATCCTGGCGGCCTTTGGATCGAGCCCTACCATTGGCTCGTCCACCACGATCACATCCGGCCTGTGGATGAAGGCGCTGGAAATGATCAGCTTCTGCCGCATTCCGTGGCTGTAGCTCTCCACCAGTTCATCGCGCCATTCGTCCAGATCGAAAAGCGTGAGCAGCTCATGCCCCCGGTGTTCGATCTGCTTTCCATTCTGACTGTACAAACCGGCGACAAATCTCAGGAATTCGGCGCCGGTCAGTTTTTCGTATATGAAAGGGCGGTCGGGTATGTAGCCGAGCATCGCCTTGGCAGCCATCGGATCAGCCGCGACGTCGATGCCTCCGATCTTCACGGTTCCGCTGGATGGCCGAAGTATTCCGGCAATCATGCGAAGCGTAGTTGTCTTGCCTGCACCGTTGGGACCGAGAAATCCGAACAGCTCTCCCTTCGGGACCATAAGGTCCAGTTCGTCAACTGCAGTGAACGAGCCGTACCGCTTGGTCAAGGACTTGAGTTCTATCATGATTCCTCAATGACGAGCGGAGGCCTCAACTGGTAAAGCCGGAACTTGTTCGTCGGCTATCGTCTGGCTCCGGTGGGTTTCCCCGGC
Organism: Gemmatimonadaceae bacterium; assembly: GCA_046593625.1. Lineage (GTDB taxonomy): Bacteria > Gemmatimonadota > Gemmatimonadetes > Gemmatimonadales > Gemmatimonadaceae > UBA4720. Next base: position 11,614 of record JBKJNN010000073.1, read on the forward strand.
GTCGCTTTTCGTGCGACCTGCGGTGACGCAGGGTTGTCGATTTTCCAGTTCCCGAATGACAACTCGAACGCGGTTCGGAGCAATGTTACGCCGCCTGGTTCGCCCGCGGCGAGAAGCCTTCCGCTCGCATCCACCCACGCCGTCAACGGCGCATCGGGACCCGTGATGCGCCAACCCCTGATCGAATCCTGTCGCGCCTTTATCCAGCGCATGCTAGTAGAGTCGAACGCAGCGCTGTCCGCAATGAGAAAAAGCGAATCAGATTGAATCTGAACGGTGACATTACTCAGGCGGCGGGAAACCGGATCGTAGATCGCGACCTTAACCGAATCGCCGATTTTCGGCTGCCGTCGGAGCATCAGCGCCAGCGGCGTCGAGGTCGCCAGGAAAACCGGGCCCTCGGCGAGTGACTCGACCGTGATCGGTTTGGTGCCCTTTGTCTGTGTCGTGACGCGAAGAATTTTCTCTTCCCCTTCCTGCATCACGCCCCTCAGTGAAAAAGGGGAGAGATCGCCGTCTGCCTGAAGAGTGAAGTCGCGAAGGCGCATGCCGCGAGTGAACCTTGCCTCAGAGCGCGCTTCCAGACGCAGCGTGTCCTTCGCTGCCGGAAACTTCCCGCGAACGAGGTCGGTCGCGATCACTCGCGTATTCGACGTGTCTATCGCCGAGTAGGCGACGCCGACTGTCGTGTCACCCTGCCGGAGCGTGTAGTAATACGTTGCCGGGGACACCCTCAGCCCCACCTCGGCGAGCTGCTGCTCAGTCGTCTGATTTCCGCCTCGCCGCGACAGGAAGAAGAGCCCGGCGGCCCACACCAGGAGAATGAGAAAACCGATGGTCTTTCTGCTCACGTTATGGTCAGGCTGGTCTCGCTGTTGATCCAGCCCAGATAGCGCTCGAGGCCTCCGGTCACGGGAATGGCAAGAAG